>CAMYMO010000037.1 GCA_947259425.1 uncultured Ectothiorhodospiraceae bacterium
GTCCAGCAAAAAGGCTGGCGTAACATTTATAAGGCGATGATGAGTGGAAAATGTGATGCCGCTATCTTGCCGGAGAAAATTTACAAAAAAGTTGACCCCAAAAAACAGGATAGCAAGGTCCTGTTCTCATCAAACCCGGTTCCCGGACAGGCGATAACCGCGGGCGAGAAATTTAGCCGCCAAGATATCGTTAAGATGCGCAAGGCATTGCTGAGTAAACAAGGAGAAGCAGCTACTAAAAATTTGCGTAAACGTTTTGCCTCACCGACATTGAAAGCGGCAAATAAACAAGAATATGAAGGCGTATCTATTCTTCTTGCTGATTCATACGGTTTTGGTGAACAACAGTTTTAGTTATAGCTCAGCAATGATATGTTCTTCGAGTTGTTCAGGGTGAATATACTCTTCTGAGACTGCATATTCACGAATCGACAGGCCGTTCTCATGAACGGCCTGTTTGTTTTTAGAAATCAGATGATGCCATTCAGGCAATGGTCTTTGCTCATACAGACAACGATAGGCACAAGTCTCTGGTAATAAATTGAATAACTCGGGTTTATCGGCAGATAGCAATAAACAGGATGACACTCGCTCAGCCCGATGTTGGTAGTCCTTACAGGTGCAAGACTCAGTATCTAATAATTTACAGGCCACATTGGTTAGATAAACTTTATTGGTGTCATCATCGGTCAGTTTCACTAAACAACATTGTCCGCAACCATCACAGAGCGACTCCCATTCCTGTTGGGTAAGCTGCTGCAACGATTTAGTCAGCCAAAACGGTTCGGTGATTTGATTGTTCATCAGGTAAGTTATCTTTGCTATTCAAACTCTATAATAAACGAATATAAACAAACCTGCAGAATTCTAACCGGAAATTTGCAACATAGTTAGCAGCTAAAGAAATTAGCTGTTTATTAAAAAAAACCGAAGATATATCACTATATCTTCGGTCCTTATCGTGAATCAATTTCTAGTAATTAGAGACCTAATTTACCTTTAATTGCATCAATAACGGCATCGCTAGACGTTGCTTCAACCGTTAACAGTGAACCTTCTTTTTCATAGAAGCCAGCTAATGGTGCGGTCATCTCATTATATACTTCTAGACGGTTGCTAATCGCTTGTTCTGTTTCATCTTCACGTTGAACAACATTGCCACCGCATTTATCGCACTTGCCTTCTTCTTTTGGAGGATTAGATTTAACGTTGTAGATTTCTCCACAACCTTCACAGGTACGGCGAGTGGTTAATCTATCCAGGATAACATCACGTGGTACATCAATATTAACCACGGCATCCAGTTCTTCCCCCATATCGGCAAGCAGGACTTTCAGGGCTTCGGCCTGCGGGATAGTACGAGGAAATCCATCCAGCAAATAACCATTTTTGCAATCATCTTCTTTTAAGCGCTCACCCATGATGCCCATGATCAAATCATCAGAAACCAGATCGCCCGCTTTCATTGCAGCTTGAGCCTGTTTTCCCAGCTCAGTACCCGCCGCAACCGCAGCACGTAAAATATCACCGGTTGAAATTTGAACGGAACCGTCCATTTTCGTTAATAACTTAGCGACCGTACCTTTGCCCGCTCCAGGCGCGCCTAACAAAATAAGTTTCATTTAATATTTTCCCTATCAAAATTTAAAAGGCTCAGTAAACACGTTACTGACGGATAATTTTCAGCGCGCATTGTGCACTTAGTACGAGATTTAAGCAATTAAATACATTTGAGCAAGCGAAGATATTTCTAATAGAGAGTGCTCAAAAGCTATCGGAGTGATCGTCCAGCACACTGCTATCCTTGGCGAGTAGGTCAGCGGGAGGCATTTGTAGGAAAAATCCCTTTGTCGATAAGGCATCAATAACATCAGCACAGTTAACTCTTGCCAGTTTACGCTGCGCAGTGAGCTCCAGCTCCATTACCTTCTCCAGGCGACCCGTTAGCGTATTCAGTTCATCGGGTAATTTACTTAGTGCCATTTGCTCATCCTCTAAAAACGGAATATAGAGATACATTTCCTGTTTTTTCTGACACCTATAGATAAGACATTTCATTTATAAAGATCCCGCTTAACAATAACTGAATTATACCTGATCATCGTTTTGGAAATAGGCTGGCAAGCTGTGAAGCCTGGAAGATTATAAAACTTTCGAATACCGTGCAGTGTCATGTTTAAGGTAAGCATCGAAGGTCATGCAAATATTACGTATAAATAGACTCCCTTTCGCCGTTACATTAATTGTCAGGTTGTCAATTTCGACCAAACCATCCTCCTGCATTGCAACTAACGCTCGCAGAGCATCAGCAAAATAATCTGAAAAGCTAATACCATACTGGTTCTCTGTTTTCTTAATATCTAATTTAAAGTTACATATTAATTCGGTAATCACATACCTGCGCAACTTGTCATCTGCATTGAGGGTAATCCCGCGAAATATAGCAAGTTGATCGTTATCCAGACTCCTGGTGTAATCATCCAGGCCACGCAAATTCTGACTATAGCTATCATTGATCATGCCAATGGATGTCACGCCCATACCAATCAAATCACAGTCAGCGTTGGTAGAATATCCCTGGAAATTTCGATATAAATTATGTTCACGCTGGGCTTTAGCCAGCTCATCATTGGGTTTTGCAAAATGATCCATACCTATATATACATAACCTGCCGCAGTTAAGGTATTAATGCTTTTTTCAAGTATGCCCAACTTAACCCTGGGTGAAGGCAACTCATTTGCATTCATTTGTTTTTGCGTTTTAAACATCTCAGGCAAGTGGGCATAATTAAAAATAGAAAGCCGATCCGGGTTTAATTCCAATACCGTTTCTAATGTCTGCGCAAAAGTTTCTTCTGTTTGTAGAGGCAATCCATAAATTAAATCAATACTCGCTGAATGAAAACCACTCGCGCGGGCCGCATTAATTACTTCCGCCGTTTGTGCAACAGTCTGGATACGGTTTACCGCCTTTTGTACATCTGGATTGACGTCCTGCACGCCCAAACTAATTCGATTAAAACCGAGTTCCCGTAACAGGTTTATTGTTTTTTCATCGGCTTCACGTGGATCAATTTCGATTGAATATTCACCCGAATCATCATCGTGAAGGTTAAAGTGATCCCGGGTCGTTTGCATTAATTCACGCATTTGATCATGACTAATGAAGGTAGGCGTGCCTCCCCCCCAGTGAAGTTGATTCACTTTTCTGGAATCATCAAACAACTGTGATTGCATGTGGATTTCATTATAAAGTCGATCAAGATAGGGTTGGGCGCGTTTCCGGTTTTTGGTCACGATTTTATTACACGCACAGTAATAACAAATCGTGTCACAAAAAGGCAGGTGGAAATAGAGTGACAATGCGCGCCCGGTCTGATTACTCAAAGTGGCTTGATGCTGGTAATCCGCAAGCGAAAAATCCTCACTAAACTGGACCGCAGTAGGATATGAAGTATATCGCGGACCGGTAAGGTCATATTTTTCAATTAATTTATGGTCAAATTCCAGATTAGGCATCGTTGGCTACATGCAAAAATATAGTATGTAGTATACTACTTTATAGCAAAATACGCTCAATAAAGTCACAACTTCTGAGCGGGAATAGATTGCAGATTGGCTCCTGAAGCATTCCTAAAATTAATCAAATTCTGCTAAAATTCACTTTTTGAACAGATCTATAGGCATAGTAGTATGTTGATTGTAGTTTCTCCAGCTAAAACCCTGGATTACGAGACCCCCTCGAAAACGAAAATATTCACCCTTCCTGATTATCTCAATGACTCTCAGGAATTAATAAACCGTTTACGACGTTTTTCATCATTGGATATATCCGAATTAATGAAGGTGAGCACAAAAATTGCTGAACTGAATTTTGACCGCTATGAAGCCTGGAGCAAGCGATTTACTGAAAAGAATGCCAAACAGGCCGTTCTTGCCTTTAAAGGCGATGTCTATACCGGGCTGGATGCCGAGTCATTCAACGCTAATGACTTCAAATTTGCACAAAAACATTTTCGAATTTTATCCGGACTCTACGGATTATTACGTCCTCTTGACTTAATGAAGGCCTACCGTTTGGAAATGGGTACAAAGCTTAAAACTGATCGTGGAAATAATCTGTATGAATTTTGGGGCTCGACGATAACAGATGGATTAAATGCCCAGTTGAAAAAAACCAAATCACACCATTTAATCAACCTCGCTTCAAATGAATATTTTAAATCCGTTAAACCTAAAGAATTAAATGCCGAAATCATAACACCTGAATTTAAAGAGTTTAAAAACGGCGACTACAAAATGATAGGCATATTCGCGAAAAAAGCCCGCGGCATGTTAAGTCGTTATATCATAAAGAACAGACTATCCGATCCAAATGATATTAAATCATTTAAAGAGGATGGCTACTCATTAAATAAAAAACTTTCAACCGATAAAAAAATGGTGTTTACCCGAAAGCAATAAAGTAAGTTATCTATTTACTAGTGTTCAATACGCTGCAGTTTTCACGTTCTTTGAACATCAGCCAAATAATACTGGCTAAAATGATAAACAGTAATGGTACCACACCATAATTGACCATTTGCCAGCCAAAGTGATGCTGAAGTGTTCCCGCAGATAAGGAGGCAATCGTTACCATGGTAAAAACACTAAAGTCATTCATTGCCTGGGTCTTACTTTGTTCTTCAGGATGATAGGTTTCGGTAAGCAGTGTCGTCCCACCAATAAATAAAAAATTCCATCCAACCCCGAGTAAGGTCAAGGCTAACCAATAATGGCTAACAGTATGACCAAGCAAATTGATAACGACACATGCCATCCCCATAATTGTACCGATCAGCATGATCTTACTTACCCCGAAGCGATTTATCAGACTACCGGTAAAAAAAGATGGCGCAAACATACCTAAAACGTGCCATTGAATAACAAATGTAGTATCAGAAAAAGTATGAGCATGATGATTCATTGCAAGTGGCGTCGCAGTCATCACAAAGGACATTACACCATACCCCAGCATCGAACAAATCACGGCAACGATAAATTTGGGTTGCTTTGCAATGACTAATAATGGTCGCGCTACGTTTGCCTGTTCAGAGCTCGATGAATTATGTTGCGATGGTAATTTAAGAAAACTCAGTGCCAGTAGTGCCAAAATATAGATCACAATAATTGAGATAAAACTACCGGCAAAAGGCATACCTTCTATTGAATCACGTGTCAGCTTCGCTAAATTTGAACCAACAATCGCGGCAACCACACCACCAATCATCACATACGATATGGCTCGGCTTTTATGTTCGGTATCAACTGCATCGGCAGCGGCAAAACGAAAGTAGTTACCAAAACCATTAAATATTCCAATAAAAATACTACTGCCAACAAACAACCAAAAACTGGATTCCAGAATAGCCACTGTCGCGACCACGCCCCCAGTTACACCAAACAAGGTTGCTAACATGAAACCCTGCTTTCGGCCAATACGCTGCATTAACATCGCAGCAGGTATGCTGGTAAACATAATCGCGATAAAGATAACAGCAACCGGGAATGTTGAAAGTGACTTATCTTCTGCTAGCGCATAGCCAACTAATGCTGAAGCCGTTAGAATCAGACTCATACTACTCATCATCATTGCTTGACTAAATGCCAGTAATGGGACATTGCGATAGAATGAAGAGACTTTCATATAGACCCTGCGTTGAGGAGTAAGTAACCAAGTAGGATACCAAATAGAAACAATCTGTTTCCTGGTTTAGTTCCTTATCGTGGATTTCTAAAACGAATCGTTTTATAAATGAAAATGAGTAAAAATAGTACTACATACACAGCGGCAACAACAATCAGAAAATAAAATATTTTATTTACATTTTCACCAGTAACCCAGGTAAAGAACAACATCAGTAAAGTGAGAAAAAATAACCATAAGGTTGCCAGCGAAGTTACCTTTAGTTTATGGAACCATCCCCTTGAGCTTAACTGGCCTTGATAAAAGTTTTGTACCGCAGTGTCCAGACGAGAAAAGGCATGCTCGCGTGCGTTTTTAGGCATCGCCATAAGATCGTGGTGAATCAGATTAAATAATTTCTCTCGATAGTTTTCATTTTCAGGATCGAGTTTAACCGCTTGCAAAATATGTTCTGAACCTTCAATTAATTTTTTTTGTTGTATTAATGATTCCCCCAAATAACAATGGATATCAGCATTTTCTGGATCATGCCGTAAGCCTTCGCGATAATGGACTTCGGCCTGTTTATATTTTCCTAGATTAAAGGCTAAATCACCAATCAGGGCATGTAATTCTGATTCATCCGGATCCAACTCGAGAGCATGCTCAGCAGCGGCCAATGCTTTTTTGAAATGGCCCGAATGATATTCACACCAGGCCAGCGTATAAAGATTAACTGAATCATCCGGGTCAATATGAATTGCAGATTGAGCATGTTGTAAAGCACCCGTGAAATTACATTTTTTCAACATAATCCAGGCCGAGCGAATATGGGCATAGTCGTTATTGGGATTCAGATGAATGGCATTGCGTGCATATGTAATAGATTGGTCATAGTCGTTCAGAGTGAAATACACATCAGCTATCTGGCAATGTAAAACATCATCGTCAGGTGATTCAGCCAAGGCTTTATGTAATAGCGGCAGAGCTTGTTCGTCTCGCCCAAGCTTGATTAATACCTCGGCTTCATCAAGCGCTTTAGTCGTAACTTTTATGTTTTCACTCATATTTTCTGGGTTTGAATATATTCCAACAGGTCATCATAGACCCCACCTTCATTAGCAAACATCGCATAGTTCCTGGCCGTTTCAAACCAGGGACGCGTACTCGGCTGAATATCAGAAATAGCCTTGGCAAAATCCTGCATTGTGATAGCGCGAACATTACCTGTCTCAATTGAGTCATGCATTGCATATTCCACAGCGGATTCACATAAGTGAGCCAGATCTGCGCCAGAAAAATGTTCGCTGCCTGCAGCAAGTTGCTGCAAATTAATATCTTTTACGGGCCTATCTCGTAAATGATAATCAATGATCGAAACTCTTGCTTCAAGATCGGGAGGTAAAACTAATGTCACTCGATCAAAACGACCTGGGCGACGCAATGCCGTATCGACATCCCAAGGATGATTCGTTGCACCTAATATAAATAAATTTTTATTTTCATTATCGATGCTATCCAATTCAGCCAATAATTGATTAACAATGGTACGACCACCGGAATGTTTTAAGTGGCTGCGTTTTTGACCAAGCGCATCGATTTCATCAAAAAATAAAACTGCAGGACTCTTGCGACGCGCGGTTTCAAATAATTCATGTAATTTTCGCTCACTCTCACCCAGCCACATGTCCAACACGTCTGACAGGCCGACTGACATGAAAGTGGCCCCCAGTTCACCTGCCAAGGCCCTGGCAATAAACGTTTTGCCGCAACCAGGTGGGCCATATAACAACATCCCCCCCTTCAGGCTTTTGCCATACATTTTCATTATTTCAGGGTTTTTTAACGGTGCCAAAAAGGCCATGTTCAATCGTTTTTTGACGTTCTCCATTCCACCTACATCGTCCAAGGTAACCGGCGCTTCAAAATCTTCCCACGGACCAACTGTGACATTTTCAGAATCAGCATTAACCTCACCAACGGCTTTAATTTTTGCTGGTGAATGCGATGTAGAAACACCTGGAGTATCTGTTGATAATTTCGAAACATTGTCAGGCGATTCATTTGAATTAGAAGATTCTGTAGGATTAACTCCCTCTCCCAAGGCATCTAAGAGCTTAATATATCCAGCCGCCTTTCCTTCATTGCCGAGTTCCTGTTCGGCCTTGGCAGCGCCTTTCAAAGCTTTCAAATTAGCTGGATCCTTCGCCAAAATAAACCCAAAATGTTCCGCTGCATTTTGGTAGTCATCGTTAGTCAGCATAACTTCAGCTAGATGCAGACGAACACCAAGATCATCCGGATTTTGTTCTAAAGCTGTCAACAATGCGGTTATCACGCCATCAGTATTCATCAAACATTCCTTATTTATCTGATTATCATCAAAGATTAACCCATAATATCAATCAAAATCGTTAGTTGCATTCTCATATCGAGAAAAAATAACGATTTAGCAACTTTTAACCTATGTCTTTATAATAAAGCGATGTCACTAGACTTATCTGAACGCATAAAACACTTACGTCTCAAGACGGATTTCCTGCATGACCTGCGTCGTTATGAGGAGTCACTGCTCACAATTCAGAACGCAATCGCTCTAGATACCGATAATGCTGAGTTATATTGTGAACTTGCTTTTAGCTACCGGGCATTGGGTCGATATGAACAAGGCAAACAAGCGGCCAATACAGCTGTCAGGCTCGCACCCGAATTAGCCTGGGCTCACAATGAAATGGCACTCATCGCCTTACGATTAGATGAGTTTGATATTGCCAGCCATCATGCTCAACAGACATTAAGAATCGCACCCGATGCTGCGATCACCTATGAGGTTGTTGCCGAGGTCTATCAATGGAAGGATGATTTAAAAAAGGCCTACGAATATGCCAAAAAAGGAATTGAAATTGATCCTGAATTGACTCACCTGCATTATATTGCCGGTAGTATCTGCCTGGAATTAAATAATTTAAAAGCAGGTGAACATCACTTCCGTGCAGCATTGGCGCTCGATGCGGAAGACGCTGATCATCTCTACGCGCTGAGTATGGTAATGTTTTTACAGTATCAATTTATTGAATCAGCAAGATTAATCTATAGTGCTATCAAAATTGACCCATCTGATTCAGACTGGGTAACTGAATTTGTTATTTGTGTTATTTTATATGCAAATACACATCCGTTTAAATCTACTAAACGAATTAAAAAATCTCTTGGTCCAGCACTGTGGGATTTTTACGTATTGGCTTCAAAACAAGAAGATATGCATATGGATAATTTTGAAGAATTACAAATCGGAGCAATATTAGCTTTATTGTTTAGTGCTGTTATCTTCGTTGTTTCGCTGTTCACTTCGCTCTCATTTCAGCAAAGTATACTTCTCGTAATAATTTCGTCCTTCGTTTTAATTGCCCTGTCACGGTATGCCTTTATACTCTTTATAAAATGGCAACTGCGAGTTCAGAATTAACTTTAAGAAGTTAATGGTTTGTTGACAACTAAAATAGTTTACAGACTTATAATTTATTTTACAGAAAATATGCGTTGCCACCAACGCTGTCGGGATTTAGTTAAAAAAGTATTTTCATCTAATTGCTCAGGTTTAATTAATGTCACAATCCAGCCTGGTATCGGTGGGTTATCGCTAAAACCACATACAACACCGAGATTATTCGGATCGTAGATTTTCACAAATTCGGGATTGTTTTTATCATCGACATAAACAACACCACAATAATCTTCCTGATGTTCCTTTCTTAATAATTTATCAATTTCGTCAATGAAGACCTTAACCGCTTCAGCCGAGGCGGGATGTTCTGGAACCGACTCACCAATTGCATATATGTACCAACCTGCGTCAGACTTGTCGGTTAACACTTTCCAAAATTCATCGAGTTGAGGCCATTTAAGAATGCCGGTGAAGCTCCCCCGAAAACGAAGATAAAATTCAGAATTATCAATTTTCAAATTAGATTTCATACTATTCACAATAGCTCATTGCAGCAATTATATCGCACTAAAATTATTATACCTTTAAGCTGACTTGTTGAGATATACCCCTGTCATAGCTAAATCAATGATTACCCTGCATTAATTCAGCATGTTCTACTAGAGATTCATACAAAAACGACATGAGCGCCCTCATCCTGGTCGTGTTTCGCAAATCCGGATGAGTTAGAAGCCACAACTCAAAAACCGGATCTTGTGATATCAATGAAATACGAGATAATTTTTTTTCAGTATCACCAAGAAAACAGGGCAACGGTGCAACCCCTAATCCAAATTTACAGGCATTTAGGATACTAATTATGCTATTGCTACTGAGCACACTTTTTGTTCGTACGTTCGCGATCTGTTTCCAAACCGATGCTGAAAACCAATTCCGACTATCATCATTCAATAACCAGTCAAAATCATCTAACTCAGCATTTTCATGTTTTTTTAAATATGATTGTGTCGCATATAAACCAAATCGAAATAAACAAATTCGTCGACCGATACTGGTTTCCGGTGGCTTGCTGGTCACACGTAAGGCAAGATCAGCTTCGCGTCGTGACAACGCTAAATCACTACCGCTGACTATCAGGTCGATATGAATATCCGGATGTGTTTTACAAAAGCTGGCTAACAAAGGGGCTAATAGAGTTTGCGATAAACCTTCTGGTGCGGTTAGCCGTATTGTACCTTGCAGTCGTGAATCTTTACCGATCAGCTCTCGCGCCAAGCCATGAATTTCGTCATCAATTTTCTCTGCCGAACAGACAGCGGCTTCACCCGCCTCTGTTTTAACATAGCCATGTGGTAATCGTTCAAAAAAACGGACGCCCAGCTTTTTCTCTATCGCATTGATCTGTCGAAAAACTGTACTGTGGCTTTGATCCAATAATTTTGCGGCCCCGCTTAATGTACCCGCACGACCAATGGCTAAAATGACATTTAAATCATTCCACGCTAAGTCGATATTTCTTTTATCCCCCATTACCCATCTCAACACCTGATTTAAAGTATCTGTTCAGGGTATACCCATATTGCACTTTTGCAATATATTTTTCATTTTATTTATTAAATTTTGCATAAATAAACAGCCTAGTCTCAGCGATTTTTGACGATCAACAGGGCTTATTGATGCAAAACACTTCTGCAGCAAATAAAGCAATCGAAAAGCTAGGTTATTTTATTGACAATATAAAAATAAACTTTTGTTCAGATTCTAATCTACACACGCGAATCTTTAATCCAGGCCACAGGAGAGAAAATAGAAAAAGCATTATACAAGCAATTCTGGTTTATCCAGGACCCAGCAGAAACTGGGTTGATCATATATCAAGCAGGAATGAAGACAAAGAGATGGCGTCGTATAAACTTTATATTCATCTGCATCACCTGGCTCATCGAATTTATTATTGTTTCATGAAGAATATCCTTAGACTATCTTAATATACAAAGCACCAATAAATTTTTACTATTTATGACGTTTGATAACCTCAACACGCCGGTTCAAGGCTCGACCCTCATCATTTGCATTATTACCGACAGGCGCATAGGGACCCGCTCCAAAGGAGGTTAACCGTTTCGAATCGATCTTATGTTTTTTAACCAATTCCTGAACAACAACCTGAGCTCGATGATTCGATAGTTCAATATTATGTTTTGCTGAACCTGAGTCATCCGTATGGCCAACAATGTAGACCTGCATAGTCTTATTTTTGGTTAAAACTTTAGCCAATACATCAATTGATTTCCTGGAATCATCCAGTAGTGTTGCCTTATCAACTTCAAACTGGATACCGTACAAAGCAACCTTACCTTCTACCTCTAGCTTTTGCTGTAAACTATTCTCGTTTATTTCAACCAGGTCGTTTTCCATTGCTTTGACTTCGACAACATCAAGCCCAATCGTGATTTTCCGCCCCTGATTGCCTGTGTATAAAACGATATAAACATCCTGTCCTTTTATTTTTTTATGCAAGGTCATGACCCGTTGTGTTTCCGGACGTCCCCAGACCTGTTTACGTACAAAAAATGTTTGCCACTTACTAGACTGACCACACTTATCTTTTTTACAGGAAAATTTTATTTTGAAACCTGATTTTTTAAATGCACTCTCAAAATTTCGATAAATTTTTAACGTTGAGGTGTCAGGTTTAATCTCATAACCAATTCGTGTAATTTTTCCCTCTAATTCCATCGATTTTTTAAATTCCGGTTTAGCACCTCCCTTTCGGATCGGGGCACTGAGTGGTAAAAGATACTCATCAAAATCTTTGGTGACGTAAGTCATGATTCGTGTGCCCGGATAACGACTTACCAGAGGGTGGTCCTGGCTTCCTTTTGTATCCTTTTGTAGCGAAAATGCTTGTAGGCTAAATAGCGATAAACAAAAAACGAGTAGTAAGCGATTTCCTTGCATGATTTTTCCTTGTTTAATTAATAGTAATATTTTAAGCATGAGTAAATTATAAAACGCATTCCCTGCGCTCGCCAATAACGAGTTCACATCGAAACCAAGTTTTGCTCAAAAAATAGCAATTTTAACCCTAATTTACTCAATCGTGTCTAATGATTATTGATTTTATTTCTGTACTTTTCAGGTAATTTTTCTAAAATAATTGGCGTTAATGAACTATTTTCTATTACGTTATTCATGGCAATCGAAACCGTCTCTTTCGCAACCGACAAACCGACATCTTTTCCACCCGCTTTCATGACATTTATTACTTTGTCGACATCCTCACGTTCATTCGATGATAAATTAGAATCATTTTTTATTTTTTCTAAGCGTAAAAAGGCTTCTGCGGTTGCACCATTATAAGCATCGGCGGTCACATCGCCAAGCCCTGTCAACCAGGGTTGGCTGGTCGTTTCTCCCAAGGCCCGTATTTCATCGGCAACATAAAGAATATTACCTTCCTGCAAGGCCACAGCGCTACCAACAACATGAACAAATGCGAGCCCATTATTATAGCGATTACTTAAACTGTGAATCTTGATCAGGGCTTTCGCTTCTTCAGATTTTGCTTTACCAAGATAGGGCCAGCCCTGAGCATACATTGCTAATGACTGTATCGATAGTGCAGTATATTTATCTCTTGGGTCGTTGGCCTGCATTACGGCATAATCGGATTCAGCTAGCGCGAGTTTTGGTTGAGAAGAAACAATCCAGATTAGACCAAGTAAAGAGTGTACCTGAGTTGTGGCGACCTGCGCCTTATTATTTTTAGACAAATGTTTATCATATTCGTCAACGACCGGTTTTAAGGTATTAATTGATAATTTTTGGTAGGTATTATAAACCGTTCCAGACTTAACATCACGATACTGCTCAGCCTCACTAGTCGGTGTTGTTGCACAGGCAGATAAGAGAACAACGAATAAAACAAAGCCTATTCTTTGCATAAAAGCAAACATAATCTGTCCTTTTTTAGTTTTCAGCTATATTTTTAGTTGTGGTTTTACTCATTAACAACGTAGCGTAAGATCTCCACAACCTGTTCCGGTGTCTGACACACGGCATTTGCTGCACGATCGACTTCCTTAAGTGCGTGCGTCAATTCTTGATCATGCACGACAATAATAGATTTATTTAAGGCTACTGCATATCCCGCATCAAAAGCCGCATTCCACTGACGGTATTTGTCGCCAAAACGAACAACAACGATATCAGCGGCCTTGAGCAGGTTCTGGGTTCGAATCGAATTTATCCCGGCACCTTTGTTATCATGCCAATATTTATTCTCTTCTTTACCGAGAATATCGACACCACAATCATCACTTTTAGCATGATCGGTTACCGGTGAAGAAAAGTCTATTGGTAGCTGACTTGCTTTTACCCCCGAAATAATTCGCTCGCGCCAACCCGTATGAATTTCGCCAGATAGATAAACCTGCCATTGTTTACTCATTGTGTATAACTCCTAAATCTATTAGCTCGTGATGTCCACGTTCCAAACTTTTTTATTAGAAAACAGGTTTTCCCTATAACTAAATAAATAGTTTATTTATTAATCTTTTCATCCTGGCTTATCATTTTGATCATAAATTCAAAATAGATCTTCAATAAACCAGGCTGAAAAGGCATGGCGACCGGTTAGCCCTGCTTTTTTGTAGATTGAAGAGGCCTGTTGTCGTACCGTCTTTTCATGGGTATCACGGATAGCGGCGATTTCTCTAAGGCTCAAACCTTTCAATAATAACCACCCTACTTCTTTTTCACTGCTCGTCATATTCCAGTCAACAAACTGGCGAGCGATCACTTCACTTAATTGCTTTCGTATCCCTTGAACATAATCACTCATTGCATCCTGACCGACGTTTCGCAGCTCAAGCTCTTGTCTCAATTTTTGAATCTCAGAGGTCTGCTGACTTTGTTCGTAAAGTATCCATATAATCAATAACGCAGAAAGCAAGAGAATAAGCGCTTCTTTGAGTATATGTGAGCCGGATGCCCCGTGAGCTAAATCGGTATAAAGATCCAAGCCACTGGCAATGACCACAAACATAAGCACGCTGGTGATGATAAATTCTTTATTGAAGCGTGTGGGCATAATAATCCATTCCTTTATATTCAATAACTTATTTATTAGACATATGTCTTACAACCGCCAGATTACGACATTTGCCCAATGAAAGGACGCTCATCCGTCCCTATGATAGCAGCATATAAAATAGATTTAGAGAGACAATTATGAACAATAAAGTATATGTCTGGGACCCTTTGGTTCGTTTTTTTCACTGGACTCTGGTACTGACTTTTATTATCGCCTATCTCACAGGAGACGAAGATAATACATTGCATATTTATTCAGGCTACTACATTTTAGGATTGGTTGCGCTAAGAATCCTGTGGGGCGTCATAGGAACCCGCTATGCTCGGTTTAGCCATATCATTTATTCACCATCAGCCGTTATAGACTATTTAAAAGGATTTATCGGTATGGGCAGTGGTAAAAAATACATAGGCCATAATCCCGCCGGGGGATGGATGGTGATCGCAATGTTAATTAGCCTGCTGTTAACCGGGCTAAGTGGATTGAAAGCCTACGGCATTGAAGGACATGGTCCGCTTGCGCAAAGTTCAGATAATCTGGTTGCACCATTAAAACAGGGATTTATTAAAGTATCCACGTCTGACGAAGATGAAAACGATCATGAACACGATGAAGAAGATGAATTTTGGGAAGAAATTCACGAGTTCTTCGCCAACTTTACCGTATTGCTTGTCTTATTACACATTGTCGGCGTATTCGCCTCCAGTCTGAAACAAAGACAAAACCTGGTGAAATCCATGTGGACGGGATACAAACGCGAATAATCAATATCAGCGGGTATCTTTGTTTATTAATCACATACGTCATCATCCAGTACCATATCAGCTCTTTGCTGCCAAAAATCAGGATTAGGTTTTGGATAATGAACAGTACGAACTTCATTACTATCAAAAATCGTCGTACGCATCGCATCATAAAAATATCTTGAGTCATGTACATATTTACTTTTTATGATTTCATCGAATTTCGTCCCTTGTTTATTTTGTTGATAGAAATCTTCAACTTCCGATGATATTTCCACCGTCTTAGGTCTCGGGTGATTATTTAAAGGTAGCAGTGGCAGCTTCGCATCAACCATTCGTTGATGCATCTCCCTTAACGGAATTCGGGAAAGGTCGTTAAGTTTTTCGGGTATTGCCGGGATACGAATACGATTATTACCACGACGCTTTATAATTCGCTCTGGACGTGCTTGTTGATTGGCATAACCTCCACCAACATCAGAGTGTGCGCCTGGGAACGATATTTCAAGCATTTTATTTTCATCCAGGGATTCATTCGCAGAAGATTTTATGGATTTTAAGTCAAATAGAGAGCGCTTCTCATGCTCAGCAATAAAATGAACCGTTTTACCGACAAAATTCGGGTCGACATCAAAATCAAAACCAGGATCAATACTGTTACCAGGTATGCCAAAAGACGCAACCGTATCGAATAGACCTAAAAACCTTATCTCAATGTCATCAAAAGGTTCTGCAGTACGTTCATCTATCAGGCCCTCATATTTTATGCAATTTATGAAATGGCGTGCTTGCGAAGCACCTCGGCTAA
Source organism: uncultured Ectothiorhodospiraceae bacterium (assembly GCA_947259425.1). GTDB lineage: Bacteria > Pseudomonadota > Gammaproteobacteria > UBA6429 > Thiohalophilaceae > SZUA-24. Next base: position 15,760 of record CAMYMO010000037.1, read on the forward strand.
AGCCACAGATATCAATCACCTTAGGCGAAAGCTCTCTTACCTTATCCGTATTAAAATAATCCTGTACATCGGCGAGCATTATTTCGATTCGTTCAAGCCCACCTATACCTGATAGGCAACCAACGATGGACTCGCCCAACTCTGAACCTACACCCCGAATATAAAATGAGTGATTATTAATAAAATTGTCTGAATCGCTTACATCATATAACTCAAAGAGTTTGACAATATTAGATTCACATTCTTTATCAACATCATTATCTTTACAATTACCGGTACCATCAAAAAACACACCGACTTGTATGCCTTTTGGCATAATACCCTCCTATATTAATTTCTTTATATGTACAACAGCTAAAGTTTAGTCGATATATTGGTATTTGGGATGATTAATTGTTATTCGAATTATTCCCCTGGATAGCGAATATATTTTGAAAAGCCCGGTCGGCATCACCGTTGTTGGTTCAATTAGTCCACACACCATCGAAACCGCATTCTTTAAATATCTGATTTTCTTTACGATTTATGTGTTCAGTTAAAAGAAACTCAGCAAAGGACCAAACGTGAATATCCCAACATCTGGCCTGCTATGAAAAAAAAGCCTGTAACGAGGTTATAATGTCGACGTAAAACCTGATGCTGAGCCTGACTGGGAAAAGCTGGAGGTTGGCAAAACCATTCATAAAGAATATTTTTACAGTAATCGTTATGCAAATTATAAACAACTTGCGAATTATAAAATATCAAAAGACGGTCACTGCTAACTTATTATTGAACGGTCAGAAAACAGGGAAATTGATAATGGTAAAGATCGTTTCACGGTTACAATGAAAGGTTATATAGCAAATTCAGCTAGTCTTTCCGGTGCTGCAGCTAATCCTCCCTATAAAAGGATAAAGGTAAGACGTCATCTCAGTCCCGTGCTAACTCGAATTGAAAATGATCGCGAACTTAACAAACTCATTACTGACCACCCTGAGATTGCGCGTTACTTAAATTCTTTGCTGAGTAGTGGGGCAAACCGCACATCAGGCACTAACCGCGGGATTTCAAAGGCGACTATTGATATCCTGCGTGAGTCATTCGGTATTAACGAGGATAGAGGCAGTCCAAATGTTCAAATGCCACGTGCGAATGATGAGCATTTCATATTAGGTCATGCTTGTGACATTGTTTGTAGCTCCACTTTTAATACACGTCAATGGTACTACTACCACATGCGTCACTACCCTTCCACCATGTGACGCCCTATTATATTAAAGAGCGAAGTGACCATCGACAAAACCGTCGCAATAAAAGAAGCCACTCGTTTTAAAATCCTGGGTAAGCTGGATGAGAAGCTGTTTATACCCCCGAAACAAAAATGCTAAGAATACAGCACTAGATGAAGCTTGCCTTATATATACTAACCTTTGGCTTTATCCAGTTTGCTTATACTGAAGAATATGATGAAGCTATCTTAAAGTTGTCGGTAAAAACGGCAGAAAATAAGTATTACTACAATATATCGACGCTAAAACGTTACAACTAACGCTAGCAAACCTTTCATTCCGCAGGATACAGTTCTCGAACAACCCACCTGGCAAACTCTGTACGAGTACAACTATCTGAATTATTAATTCCCTGGCCTTCTACTACTCGGTAAATCACCATATCTTTGTTTGGGTCGTCAGATTTATGCTCGTCAATAATTCGTCTTACCGACCATTCGGCACCATGTTTACTATTGGTATAATAATGTCCTAATAAAATCTGATTCGCATTAAAAGTCGGCGAAAGCGCATGCTCAAGTGCCAGAGCAAAGATATTCTGTAGATCATCGGCACTTAGGTCGACGACGACATCTAAGTCTAATAATGCTCGTTCAATATTCTTTTTATCAATATAACGAAATGACTTCTTTTCACTACTTGCTGGTTTATCGGTAAATCGCATCATGCTGACAGGATAACGTCGCCATGGGAAGAAACTGTTAAACACAACGGCCACTATAAATATTATTACTGTATTTAATAATACTGGCGTCAGCATATAGGCATATCCGAGTTCATGTATTTGCGGCGTACCCACCACAGCGACCAGCGCTGTCGCCCCACCTGGGGGGTGAATGCAGCGTAGAATATGCATCGCTCCAATCGCCAAACCAACAGCAAGACCCGAGGCAAGAAATAACATATCAGGGAATAATTGGTAGCACGTTACACCCACTCCAGCCGATATGACTTGTCCTCCTATCAAGGCCCAGGGTTGTGATAAACGCCCATGTGGTACCGCAAAAACCAGCACCGCCGATGCGCCCATTGAAGGCACAATTAATGCTGCTCCAGCCAGCCCGGTAAAGTAAAAACTGATCCAGGCGATAAAAAATATTCCAACAAAACCGCCAAGCGTCGACACCAACATTTCCGCAGAGCTAACCGAAGCCTCTATGCCAAACATTTTTAGTGCATTTCTACGATTAAATTTCAGCATAATAATTTAACTAGATGGTTATGTTTCGATAAGGTATACGGAATGCAACGGCGGGATAGATAAAATAAACGCAATGTAAAAAGACCAAGACTATTCATATACAGTCCTAAGTTACTGAATCTAGTCATCATTATCAAATCCATCAACATCTGTGGCAGTCTAATCGTCCACCTCGACACTTGAATATGGTCAAATAATTTACAATCTGTAACACGGTATTTGTTAACCCTATTATAGATAAGTGTTATAAATAGACCTGTACAGAGATGTTCTCTCGACCAGGGCGGTCATTTTGCAATTACAATAGGAGATGGCCAAGTGACGACCCTAACGGTGATCGGAAATACTTACCCTGAACAAATTAACCTGGAGCCCGGCACGGTTTTTATTGGTCGAGCGATAGATAATGATGTTAAATTTCGAGATAAATTAATCAGTGCGCATCATGCAAAAATTGTTACCTGCTTTGACGCTTCATACATCGAAGACCTGTCGAGTACGAATGGCACGTTCATCAATGGTAAACGAGTCAAAATGCATACGCTCCATCCAGGTGATGAAATCATAGTCGGCCACCGGCGAATGGTCGTGAATGGCTAACCATCATACCGATGCAATAAATCCAGCATTCCAGTTCTCGCAAATTTAATAACTCCGACATTGGTATAAGTGACATCGTTGAAATACCCTAGATATTCGCTTAATTTGAGTGAGCACTGTTTTTAGCTAACCGCTTCCAGAGTGCCAATAATATTTGGTCATCATCACGCACATAAAATGTCTCAAGTGCATCCTCTTGCGCCTCAACGATTTCTTCCCAGTATTCCCAGTTCGAAAGTAATTTATTTAACTTAGTCGTTACCTCAGATCTATTTAATGGATCGATCAAAAGATCAGTGTTAATAATTTCGGCAACACCAGAATTTTTAGGATAGCGAATGGGCACACGATGTTGCATAGCCTCAAGCACAACCATACCAAAGAATTCAGCACGTGAAG
>CAMYMO010000038.1 GCA_947259425.1 uncultured Ectothiorhodospiraceae bacterium
ATGACAATATTGACTGGGATGTTATATGGTGCGAAATAAACCAGCGACACGCTGAAGATGTCGTCTAATTTGAGAAAGTCGGCGATACATGCTGACCCTAAACATTAAAATAGGGGGACAGGCCACGATTAATCAGACCACTACACAGAAAAACGTGGTCTGTCCCCTGGAAGGTTAAATTTAATTTTCGATTTTTTATTCCACTTCCAAAACCGAAAGCCTTTTAATTCCTAATTTTCGAAAAGGTTCAAGATACTGATTTAACTGCTCCTCATTCGTAGATACGGGAATGGTAAGCTCAATCTTAAATTCTTTATCCTTCGCCTTAGAATTGATGGCATTTTTTATATTTTCTAGATCAGAAAAAATATATTTCGAATCATTAATAACATAATATTTTTCCTCAATAACCATGATCGGTACTAGATATTCTTCATTTCCACCATCTACTCGCTGCCAAGTGACAGAATAGAACATTTTGGCTTGCTCACAATGCCATTTCTCCCCCAACAGTTCGGACACTTCTTTTTCTAGCGCCCCATAAAAATCTCTGTTCCCCTCTTCTGCAAGCTTTTTGAAAATAGCTCTGAATTCATCACTGTTTATTTCTTTACGAATTCTTTCATTTACATAGTTAAACGTATCTAAAAGATTCATATCTTCCGTTACTTTTAACTGACCAGGGGCATAAATAGCACAAAGTGAATCCGCCTGTTGCGTCAATGATGCTTGATTCTGTCCACATGAGATTTGTAGTAATAGAACTAGCAATATTAGAATTTTCGTATATAGTTTCATGATAAATTATTTATATTTCGTGTATATCCATTCTAGATTTCTTATAAGCTTTAAAAATATTGATTAAACTAGACTGCATTTCTTCCGGGTCGGTTTCTTCCGGGTCGCCCATTAGCTAATATTGTTGCAGAATATACTGCTTCTGGTTCGCTAATATCGTTATCATTTATTCTACTCAGCCAATAGCCCGGCATCCTGTGTTGGTGGACTATTGCGACTATCACAATCTCATTGTTCTTCGTTGTATAGAAAACTGAATAGGGAAATCTGTTTAACATCTGGTAACGAGTCATTTTATTGTATGAACAACCGGCTTTAGGATTCATCTTAATTTTCGCCAGTGTTTCTGAAAAAGCTGAAAAGAATTTTTCAGCCAATCCCTGCTGACTCAATTCATAATATTGTGCCGCATCGTTTAGCTCTAATTCTGCTAATGCAGAGATTGTTGTTTTCATTGTCTGCTACTTCCCTGTAACCTGAATTTATTTTACATTGTATTTGGCTTTTAACTCAGCTATCACTTCATCCGCATCCCTTAATTCAACCCGTCCTGCTTGCACATCTTCAACACGTCGCTGAATTTCATCGCGCCACGCGGCTTCCCATTCCTCTTGAGATAACTCCTCATCACCTTTATCTAAACTAGATATAAGATCGTGAGCTATGCGTTTTCGCGTTTCAATCGGCAACGCCATCAATTCTTTTTCAATATCTTCAATATTCCGCGCCATAGTGGTGTCCTCGATTAATTATAAATTGCTTTAAGCGCTGCCACGGGATCGTGATCAACAATTCGTAATAATGAAACAGCCGGCCCTTGTGGTGTTCGGTGGCCTTGTTCCCAGTTTTGCAAAGTACGGACACTCACGCCCATCACCATGGCAAACCTGGATTGCGACAAGCCGGTTTTTTCTCGAATGGCTTTCACATCAAGCGCATTAATTTTTTTACGTTGCGATACTTGCTTGCTAGTACGATAGGTTGCACCGGCTTCATGCACACTATCAACTAATTCGTTAAACAGTTTCTCATCCATGCCTGGCAGTATACGTCTTTGACGTAGTTAGTCAAGTATACCTAAAGCGAGGTTTATTTCCTCTGCACCCAACAACTCGCTAACAACGATCCAAAAATGTTGTGCTAGCTACTGAACACCGCCCGGGATAAGGTGGAGAGTAGAATTAATCTTGAATAGCCCCTAATTTATCAACTAAAGAAAGTAACTCGCTTGTGATGCTGGTTAACTCTTTCAGTAGCTGCGGGGAAACATCCAGCATGCCTTCATACTCAGCCTTATTACGCTTGTCATGACATTGTGCAAGTACTTGCCACTTTTCTTTACTTAACCCAAGCGTGTGTTCCAAACATTGGAATACTAAATAACGTGAGTCGGAACGATAGCCATGCCACCGTAAAGCGGCCAACGCTAAGGCATGCGCTGCACTATAGGCTAAGGAAAACTGACTACCCTCGGATAATCCTTCGACTTGTGAATCCTGTAGACTATTTTTGGCGGCGCTAACCATCCCATCAAACTCGTATTGATCCGGTGGTTCAGCTTTTAGTTTATTTATTAGTACCAGATTTTCTAAATTCGCTAATGTCATCGTCACGTCCTTTTAACCATAATTTGGGTTGTTCCATCACCCGGGTTATAAATGCATTTTTTGCTTTAAGCTTCTTGTTAATATCGTTGCGAGAATATATGGAGGGGTTAATTGTTCGATTTAGTGCATCCCCTGCTTTTAACAACGCATCCATTAACTCTGTATAGGCTACCTTATCCGACACCACAAATAAATCCACATCGCTTTGAGCGGTATCTTCACCTTTGGCGATAGAGCCATAAACAAAGACCAGTTCAATATCATCTTCGAAATCGGTTAGCGCAGCACGAATAACATCGACCAGACCAAAGGTCTTGCGCACAATGCCAAGCAGCTCAGGATAAACCGGATTATTCGGGTTCGCCTGATAGTGCAATTGATTGCCTGTTTTAGAGACGGTGAGTAAACCCGCTGAAACCAAACGACCTAACTCACGTGTGATCGTGCCCCGCCCCATATTCGCACGGCGCACAATCTCATTGGTGTACAGACTCTGATCTGGATTGGCATAGAGCAAACCCAACACCCGCTGCTGGCTTTTGGTAAACAATGCGTCACTAATGGATGTGTGCTCCATCGTACCTTCTCTTCTTTTCAATAAGACCCAATATGGGTATTATAGACCCCATTTTGGGTCTTTTCAAGGGGTGATATTATCTCCGCCGCACCCACCAACTCGCTAACATGGATCCAGAGTTGCCAGGTCTCAATCATGCCTTGAAAATATGTCAGTTTTGACATATTCTTAGCCGTATGAGCCCAGATGACAAGGATTTAGTCTGGCTGCATGGCGAGGTAAGGACACCGCCTTTTTCAGCGGAAGCACGGCTTGAAGCCGGTTTTCTGCTGAGACAGCTACAACAGGGAATGAGGTTATCGATGCCCCAATCCCGCCCGATGCCATCAATTGGTCGTCGATGCCATGAGTTACGAATCAACGATGAAAACGGCACTTGGCGAATCGTATATAGAATTGATGACGACGCCATTGTGATACTTGAAGTGTTTGACAAAAAAACAAACCAAACACCAAAGCACATAATCGACACCTGCAAAGATAGGATCAGGAGATATGACAATGAAAGCAGCTAAACGCAAAAAACTTGAGGCCAATGGCTGGAAGGTTGGTGATGCGGCTGATTTTCTGGAGCTAACCGACGAAGAAAGCGCTTACATTGAGCTCAAGCTTAAATTAGCCAAACGTTTAAAAGAGGCGAGAACCCGTCGGCATCTCACACAGGCACAATTTGCAAAGCGGATTGATTCGAGCCAGTCCCGCGTCGCTAAAATGGAAACCGGCGATCGTTCTGTATCGTTAGATTTACTGATTAAATCTTTGCTCTCACTGGGAGTTAAAAACGAAGATATTGGGAAAGCCATCACCAACTCAAAAAACACATGAGTTAACATTATTCCTCCGCCTGTGTATTGGGTAAGAGAAATCTGTGTTGGTACCCCTGATATAGCTTTAGTATTATTCAGAAGAAGATTTTGAATACGCCAGGAATTGAGGAACGCCTTCATCTTCAAAAAGATCTAGCTGCTTTTCTGCAAATTTCTCTATCTTTGAATTCTCTGTTGTTTTAGCAACTTCTGATATCAAAGTCCGGTAACGCGAATTCTTGCTTTTACCCACTACCCTACACAACCATGCGATTGCATCTGTCATTATCGATTCTTCTGTGTTTCTGTTTTTTCCAGATAATCTGTGTTGCAAGATCGAGAGTTTGCTCATCAAATTTATCCTCTTGATACATTTTTGAGCCGCTTTTCTTATGTAATATGGATCTTCTGATTTCAGTTTATTAATTACACCTTCTGGTACAGGTCCAGAAATTTTCGTGGCAGGGATTACCCTGTAGACATTCCAGGCATTTCTTCCATTTTCCAAATAAATGGGGTTAGGTCCTGTTGGATCCCCGTTATGGCGTTATGCCTTTTTAAAATAAAATCCCTCCGTTCCCTTTTAGTTTAGTTACATTTGGTTACAATATATTTTTGTGTAGTTAAATGATTTTGTGCATTATTTCTCATTATCATATCTTGCTAACGACATAGTATTTAGGGATGAAAATTAAGATACAGCACATTGTTGGGCTATTATTCATTGCCGTGATTGTTCAGCTTGCCGCTTGTGGAGGTGGCGGGGAAGCCGGATCTTATGTCACAGAAAACTATCCAACTTCTGAGATCACACTTTCATTAAACATCAGTGTCCTAGCCGACAATACCAGCGATGTACATGTCGAACTCTTTGGCTCAAATTCCAGAACCCTGCGCTTAAGCCCGGAGGATAAACTTTACCTTGAACTGGATGGAGTTCGGACAGAATTATCTGAAGTATACTTGCCCTCAAATTTACAACTACCTGAACCCTTTTATTATTATGAAATTCATTTAATAGAGAACATTGCACTTAGAACGGTCAATGTTATATTGGATAGAGTAAATTATAATAATGCCGTCAATCCCATTCTATTTGGTGATGCACCTGACATCATTTTACCATTAGCAAATTCGGTTTTTACTAGGGCGAGCGATGATGTGGTAGTTAATTGGCGACCCAGTAGTGTTCCTGTCGATCAACTTGCTGTCGGAGAATCTCCTTGTGGCAGGAATATGTATTTTTATGATCAAGACGCGGCAATTTCATCGGTAACATTTCCCGCAGCAACGAACGTCCCTTTACTCTGCCAGAATCAAGG
>CAMYMO010000039.1 GCA_947259425.1 uncultured Ectothiorhodospiraceae bacterium
TAGTTATAAAGTAATGACTCGTCAACCACTGGTTGGTCAATTTGGAAAATTTAAGGTGACTTCAGTCGCGCCGCCTTCATCTGGTGGGGTCGCATTGATTACAATGTTGAATATATTGGAACAACGCAACTGGTCAACGCTTAATCTGGCTGATCAAAAACATTTAATTATCGAATCGATGCGAAGAGCGTATCGTGACCGGGCGATGTTTTTAGGTGACAGTGATTTTGTCTCCGTTCCGGTTAAACGTTTAATCGATAAAGACTATGCGAAAAAACTTTCCGCTAATATCGATATGACCATGGCGACCGCCAGTAATAAATTACCCGGTCTGGATGTAGAAGCAAAAGGAAATCATACCACGCATTTTTCCATTATCGACAAGCAGGGGAATCGAGTTGCGGCGACCTTAAGTATCAACTACCCGTTTGGTTCGTGTTTTGTGCCACCTGGTACGGGGATTTTATTAAATGACGAAATGGATGACTTTTCGGCCAAACCGGGCAAGCCCAATGCCTATGGGTTGGTTGGTACCAAGGCCAACGAGATACAACCCGGCAAGCGGATGTTGTCGAGCATGAGTCCGACCTTTATTGAAAGCGATGAAAAGCTGGCGGTGTTGGGAACACCTGGCGGTAGCCGAATCATTACCATGGTCTTGCATAGCATCTTGAACGTCGTTGAGAACAAATCGGCACTCGAGGTTGTTACCGCACCTCGTTTTCATCACCAATATTTACCGGATGAAGTAATTTACGAAGCGGGAAGTTTCAGCGCTGGCCAGGCAAATGTGCTTGTATCACGCGGGTTTCGTTTAAAAAGGTTGGAATCATCGTATGGAAACATGCAAGTGGTGATTGTTGATAAAAAAGAAAATCGAGTAACCGCAGCAAGTGATCCGCGGGGTGAAGGCCTGGCGGTCGTCGAGTGATTTTACTGAATTATTTTTGGCAATGGGTACAATAATAAGTAGAACGTTGGGCGATCACGGCGTGGCTTATCGGTTTTTTGCACTGATAGCAGGGTTCACCTTTTCGACCATAAACCTTTAATGATTGCTTGAAGTAACCCGGTTTACCATCTGATTTTGTAAAGTCACGCAGACTGGTGCCACCAGCCTTGATGGCTGCTTTTAATACCTGTTTAATAGCCGTAGTTAATAAAGTATATTTTTCTTTGGTGACTTTACCGGCCGCACGTTTTGGGTGAATGCCGGCCCGAAACAGGGCTTCGCTGGCATAGATGTTACCGACACCCACGACGATTTTACTATCCATAATAAATGACTTGATCGTGAGACTACGTTTTCTTGAACGATCGAATAAGTGCTGAGCGGTAAAGGATTTACTTAATGGTTCCGGCCCCAATGATTTAATCAGTTTATGTTCGTTCGGATCATCTTTCGTAAACAGCACCGCACCAAAACGTCTTGGATCACGCAGGCGCAGACATTTTCCATTGGTAAAGACAAAATCGACGTGATCATGTTTTTCGGCAGGCGTATCAGCCTTGACTACTCGCAAACTGCCGGACATACCCAAATGCAGGATCACATGGCCGGCATCACAACTTAAAATAAGATATTTAGCGCGACGTGTAACGTTATGAATAACCTGTTTTGCTAATTTTTTTGTTAACGTGCCGGGTACTGGCCAGCGTAGTTTAGCTTGCCTGATGATGACCTTTTTTATAGTTTGATGTTCGACGTGTTTGTGTATGCCGCGCCGGGTAGTTTCCACTTCAGGAAGTTCAGGCATAATTTATGGTCGCCGTTTAAGTTCTCGATCCGTTAGGACGAGGGGGAGGGTGTGGGTTGTGATTCGGTGTTGTTTTGTTTAGCATCCGATTTAGCATCCGAGGCGTTGTTTTCAAGCTGCTCGGGTGCAATGGCTGCAGGTAATTTTATTAAGTCGCGAAGTTGCTCTTTCGTCAGTTTATACATAATTTTAAGTTCGGGACGGGCCAGGTAATAAACCTGCGCATTTTTTAGAAGTTCGAATACCAGAGGTTTATCCGTATTAGCAAGATGGATACTGATATTATCGATCGAAGTTCCCGTTTTGTATTCTACTACACTGGATGCATGTGCATTGCGCCACTTGTCAGCCAGCTCATTGGCCTGATCGTTTGAAAATTTCTCTGGTATTGGTTTGGCTTGCCAACTGCCGTCATCAAGTTTCAAATTTAAATTGGGTAAATTAATTTCAACAATCTGACTGCCTTCGGGTAATAGGGCATGGTTAAGAAAAGAGGTCGCCGAGCCTAAGATTCGATGATGAAAATAATCATCGACAATATACATTTTGTTTTGATGGCTCAGATAGCGATATTTGTTGAGTGCCTCAGTCGTACCAAAATCAAAGCGATGCTGTTTATTATAAATTATAGTTGCATGGGGTTTATCTAAGTGATATTTCTTTAGTTCAATTTTCTCATGATCATATACGGCGTGATAATTGTAATCGAGTAAATCCAGTAAACTCTCAACATTGATTTGAGTGGTTGCTAAGCTAAATGGGGAAAGCATTTCCCACTTCCCATTCAGCTTGGTAAATTCGATGGGTTCTGCTTCGATGCGTTCCAGGCGGATGTGGTTTACACTGGATTTTTCGAGTTTTGAAATTTGGTATTTGTCTTCCGGGTCTTTGCCAGGTTTATAGACAACAATTAATACGAGAAAAGCAACCGCAATCAATAATGCAATATTAAGTTTACTTTTCGAAGTCAGCATATTTTTACGGTATTATTTTTTACGGCGTTTTAGCCAGATCAATATACCGCTACCAATAAGCAGGATAGGTAATACGATCATTATCAAAACCGCAATGATGAGCAGGTGGGTTTGTTCGGCTGAGATTTTACTATCGGGTGCGATCGCGGCCGGGATATCGATAAAGTTATCATCATGCGCGAGCCAATTGAAAATACTTTCACCCATCGCCATATTGCCTTGTGTACCTAAATAAGTATTGGAAATAAAGTCACCGTCTCCGATAACAATGATGCGTTGTTTTTTTTCTGCTGTGGGCGCGGTATTTTCAGTGGTTTCGGTATTGTTATTTTCGATGCTGCGAGTGATAGCATAACCAAACACCACCGGACCGGGTTTATCGAGCTTTGGATCATAATTAATCGTGCCTTTCATTTCACCGGTTTCGAACCAACTGCGCGGCATGCTTTGCAATATAGGTTCAATTGTCCAACCCTCTTGTGCAGCGAAATCCAAACCAATGACTTTTGGGAATAATGTTTGTACGGATTGCACATTCTCAGTAATCGCATGTTCCTGGTATTGACCCAGGACCATTGTCGGATCGTTGCCAAGCAGTGACATATCCAGATCAACAATAGTACCCTTGGTTAGTGACAGGTTTAAGGACTCTGCAAGTGGGCTAAGTATATCTGATTTGTTTGGTTCAATGAGCCATAGCAGGTTACCGCCTGCAGCAAGGTAATCTTTGACCGCCCTGACTTCACCGGCAAGGAAATCAAGTTGTGGACTGGCGATAACTAACACCGAGGTATTTTCAGGAACGGTTAAGGTCTTACTGAGATCCAGTGGCGCAATATTAAAACCTTTATTCGATAAGTTTTCACCAAATAGGCCGAGGTCATGATTGGCTTGACCTAAGGGGTTCCGTTCGCCATGTCCACTGACAAATAATATTTGACGATTATTATTTCTTAGCAACCTTTGCAGAGTATTGGTTACGCCTTTTTCAGTGAATTCCTGAAGGTTTTCACTGCGACCCTGATACTCGATGATCATTTCGCCGTTAAAGCGAATGCCTAACTCCTGAATTTTTTCAGGTGCCAGGCGCGGGTCGATAAATTCAATCTCGATTTTATCGGATAGTTTTTGGTAGCGTTTGATGAGGTCACGAATATCATCGCGGACTTCACTCAATGCATCACCTGTTGCATATGAGGTGATCTTAACCGGTGCTTGGATTTTCTCAACAACCTTAATACTGGCTTCATTTAGCGTATGTCGACCGGTTGCGGTCCAGTCAAACTCAGTGTTGTATTGGCGAGAGACCTGGATCAATAAACCGGTAATGACCAATACTAATACAACAAAGCTAATGCCTTGAAATCGTAACTGGTTTCGGGTTTTCTTATTAATTTCCATTAGTGCTGCAACCTGTCACTATCCAGACGACGAATTGCCAAGACTAAAAAGGCAATGCTAAATAAAACATAATAGATAAAATCACTGCTGCTAAAGATGCCACGCTGGAAGGCCTCAAGGTGCTGAAACAATGACAGGTCAGCAAGACTGAATTCTTCAGGCGTATCGCCTTTGGCAATTGATAGTATCCAGAGCAATAACAAACTGAAAAAGGTTAATATTGCTGCAATAATCGGGTTGGCGGTTAAGGTTGAAATAAATAACCCTATCGCCGCACAGGTTGCCATAAACAAAAAGATGCCAAGCATTGAACTTGCCAGTAACCCAAAATCGAGATTGCTGACAAACAATAAACTCAACGGCATAATGGCATAGACGACGAGCATGGCGATGATAATAAATAGTAGGCCGACATATTTACCAAGCACAATCTCGGTCATGGAAATCGGTGCAGAGACTAACAGGGTAAGTGTTTTATTGCGTCGTTCATCACTGAAGACCCGCATGGTAATTAATGGCATGGCAAAGACCATCATCACCGCTAATAATCCATATTGTGGAACGACGACAATATCGGTGACGCCTAGCGGCACTTTTAATAGATGTTGTTGAGGCTGAATAACTTCAACATAGTTTTGCAGATTGAATGCGGTCATGAAGCCGAGGATAATCTGTATAACCCCAATCATGACCCAGGCGATAGGTGATAAGAAGGCGGAGCGAATTTCACGTGCAGCGAGAGTGAGAATCATGATAAGACCTCTTGCGACTCGTTAGGTTCAGGTGCGGAACTGTCTTCTTCTGATGTGGTGATATCCACAAAGATTTGCTCTAATGTTTTTTGTTCAGGGGTCAATTCGGTTAATCCCCAGCCATTGTCAATGATTTGTTTTGCGATTTCCTGTACCGGTTCGCAACCTTCATCGAATATCAATCGCCAGCGTTTGGTCGTAATTTTCTCAATC
>CAMYMO010000040.1 GCA_947259425.1 uncultured Ectothiorhodospiraceae bacterium
TCGAGCGTCATGAAATGGCCAGGTATTTACGCCAGAAAGGTAAAGCGAAATTGGCGATGGTGGTGTTAAACGATTTACACCGGGATTTTCCAAGTTATGAAGGAATTCCGGAGGCTTATTTGATGGTGGCGCAATTATTAAGCGAACATTTAAATGACGATGAGCGTGCCGTGATGATTTTGCAATTTCTTATTAAGAGTTATGCCTCGCATGCGTTAATCGGTGAGGTTGAAGAATACTTGCGTACGGTACAGCGGATATCCAATCATTAAAGGTTAGCTGCTTGTTGTGCCTCGGCACTATCTGGATAGAGTTCGAGAAGCATTTTTAAATATTTATCGTATTTATCCTGTTCCCTGTTTTTATAATTTTCTATTAAAATCGCCAGCCCCACCGCATTCCGTTCAAAATCCGGAATTGATTTAATCATGTAATTAATAATATTCTCAGCTTCGGTTATTTTCTGGTTATGAGCAAACTTTTCCGCAATCCTGGCAAGTAACTCTGGTGTCCAGCGGGGTCGGGGTTTGGCATGGCTGGCATAATGGCGGTAGGTTGAATGAATGATGTTGACGGTTTCACTGTCTGCACCAGCCAAGTTTAGTAGTTTATAGGCCAGCTCATGGTATTCATCCGAGGCAGGATTATATTTTGCGATGGTGAAAAGCTGTTGCAGGATAGCCAGGTTGTTAGGGTATTGTTTATCCAGCTTGAGGAATATTTCCTTGGCTTCTTCGATGTTTAACCTGGAAAGTAAAGACTGCGCATGATTAAATTTACGCGTAAAATCTGATTGTTGCTGAGGCTCATCAATCAGCTCATGTTTAATCGCTGCCGGTATTAATTTCAGGATGCCGGTGAACGCGAGCCCGCCCGCAAAACCACCAATGTGCACCGTGACATTGGTATTGGTGTTAAAGGCAAATTCAATAATTGCTTGCGATAAGATATAGATGGGTAATAACCAGATGGCACGTGCTTTAATGACATCAAAATAAAAAATCATAAAGTAAAAAAAGTTAATCTTGCGAAAACCATAGATGATAATGGCCATACCCATCACGCCAGCAATCGCACCCGAGGCACCCAACCCATAAATAAACTGGTCAGCATCGATTAATGCCGACAGCAGATTACCACTCAGACCGGATAAAACATAACCTAATAAAAACAAACTGCGGCCTAATAAAATCTCGATTCCTAGCCCAAGCAAAATGAGCATAATCATGTTGCCAAATAAATGCCCGCTGTCGGCATGTAAAAACAGACTGGTAAAATAAGTGACTAAACTTGGTTGTGAGGGGTTGAAGGCATACTTGCTCGAGACAGAACGATCTCGCAGCTGTTCGAAATGGTCTCGCTTTGAACGCCAGTTAGAGTAGATTTCCGTATCCGGTGTAATGATGAGTTCTTGTTCGAGTTTGTTTTGGAAATCGCCGTTGGTGCGCATCTCCGTATAGGTGTCGCGAGTGACCTGCGATTCTTCGCTATCAACCCTACGCTGTACTTTATATTCAACATAGGCCTTAAGCTCGATCAGGTCTAACTCCGATTGGGTGTAGTAGGCATAGGTATCCTGTTCCCGTTGATCATCGTTAAACTGCCACATATAAAAGACAAGTACATTAGCAATGACTAATATAAGGGTTATCAGCGGGGGATTTTTCCAATCCGGTTTTCGGTCTAAAGGTAGAAACATCGATTAAGTCACAAATAATTCAATTAAACTCGTTGTTGGTCGATGAAAAGCAAATAATAGTTAAGTAAGACAAGATTAAGCGTTTAGTTTGATTTAAAATTTTAATAGTTATCTATACTGCTAAAGGTGATTATGGTGGAATGCTCTAAAATTGTCACGCAATCTAAGGATGAAAACGTGGAAAATCAGCAGGTTATCGATGCCGTCGAACAAGCCGTAGACAAACA
The DNA here is from genome assembly GCA_947259425.1 of uncultured Ectothiorhodospiraceae bacterium. Lineage (GTDB taxonomy): Bacteria > Pseudomonadota > Gammaproteobacteria > UBA6429 > Thiohalophilaceae > SZUA-24. The sequence continues at coordinate 1,927 of CAMYMO010000040.1, forward strand.
CCAAATTTTTGGTGATCTACTGACAACGGTAGAGAAACAATATTTACTCGATCGCGGCGTGGTACGCAGCGTTTTGCCAGGTGTTAAGTTGTGTCGACAGGCACAGCGCGACGATAACCTGTTTATCCTGGTGGTCGGAGAAGTTGAAGCAAGCTCTGGTGAGGATGTCAGCAAAACCCATATCGCCAGTTTGAAGCAGGGCGAAATCTTTGGTGAGATAGCGGCTTTGTTTGGAATGCCGCGGGTCTGTGATATCACCGTTACGCGCCCCTCAGTTGTACTCGAAATTCCAAGCGAAGTATTAAGGTCAATAATCGAAGCGCGTGTCGAGCTACGTGATGCTGTTTTGAATCGTTTTCGCGATCGAATCACCGAAACTGCGTTGCGTACGGTACCGATGTTCCGCTTTTTAACCGAAGAATCCATGCAATCCCTGGTCGAGCATTCAACGGTATATGGCGCCCCTCCTGGTAGTATTTTGATCGAAGAAGGTGAGAGCGGGGAATCGTTATTCGTTGTCATTTATGGCAATCTGCGTGTCAGTCACGATGTCGGTGGCAAACATTTAAATCTGGCGTTATTGCAACCGGGCGATTATTTTGGTGAGTGGTCTCTGCTCACCGGTTCACCCAGAACCGCAACCGTATCAGCATTATCGCAAGTCGAACTGGTCTGCGTGGAACGATCGGCTTTTCTTGAGGTCGTACAGAAACATCCTGAAATTCGTGATCGTATCGATCTTGAGGCGCATAATCGTCACGATCAATTAGAAACGACCGAAGCGTTAAGTGGCGAGTTTCAGGCTGATCAGAACCTTGATGAAATCAAGGGGATATTACAAAATAAAGACTAAACTTGGCAGTTAACACGGCTTCGTTTACAGTTCGCATAATTCTAATAATTGCTGGAGGAATTTTCATGTCTTTGCTCGCTCATTCAAAGCGTATTTTTACTGCACTGTTTATCGTTTCATTCTTTAGTCTCGGGCTGCAGGGTACTGCAAACGCGGGCATCGTTAGCTCTGATCAGTTGGTTACTGCGCAGCAGTCACAACTTGATCGACAACAATTGAAAACCTGGATGGCACGCGAAGATGTTCGCGAACAATTAATTGATCTTGGCGTTGACGTTGAGTCTGCGATTAAACGTGTTGACAGTATGACCAATCAGGAAGTGCAACAACTTTCTGCTAATATGAATGAAATGCCAGCAGGAAGTGGTTTTGTCGAGACAGCTGTGCTTGTCTTTTTGGTTTTAGTGATCCTGGAAGTGACCGGTGTCACGGATATACTTCCAAATATTTAAGATTTAGTTAATGAAAAAAGAATACCAGGCTGCTTATCGGGCGATAAGCAGCCTATTTTTTTGTAGTTTACTTGTTGCCTGTGCCGGTACGCCACAAACAAGTCGGCTGTTAAGCAATATTCCAGCGCAATTAATCACGCCTTTGGAATTGGTCAATACGCCATTTTATCCCCAGCAAGAATACCAATGTGGTCCGGCTGCGCTGGCCACACTTCTAAATCAAAAGGGCAAAGCGATAGAGTTAGATACCATAGCCAAACGTATTTATATTCCCGAGCGTAAAGGTAGCTTACAGATAGAGATGGTAAGTGCTGCACGTGATTATAATTTAATACCTTACGTACTGAAGCCAGAGCTGACTACTTTATTATACGAGGTATCAACTGGTCGGCCTGTTTTGGTCTTACAAAACCTCGGTGTGAGTTGGTATCCCCAATGGCACTATGCAGTTGTTGTTGGCTATAACTTGCAGGATCAGGAGCTAATTCTGCGTTCAGGTACAACAAAACGTTATCTCATGAGTATGCGCACCTTTGAGCATACTTGGCAACGCAGTCAACGATGGGCATTAATCCTATTGGCGCCAGGTGAGTTACCGCGCGATGGAACCCCATTAGAATACATGAAGTCGTTACTTGGTTTTGAACTCAAAAAAAGCTGGGCATTGTTGGATTTAGCCTATCAAGCAGGTGTTAAACATTGGCCTAACGATCTTGGCCTGATAATGGGCTACGGCAATGCCTTATTTCTGCAAGGCAATCGAATCGATGCCTTGGTTGAATATGAAAAAGCGATATCAATCGACAAAAACTATGCGCCGGCATTAAATAATGCTGCGCAGGTTTATGCACTACAAGGCCAGTATCAGAAAGCACTGGAGTATGTCAATCAAGCGATTAAACTTGGCGGTGTGCATATTAAGGAATATCGGTCTACACTGAATGATATTAATCTACTTATTGAAAATCTAAACGATAAAGATTTCGATCAAATGAAAAAAAATAAAGAATAGTCAGTATAAATTTACTATTTAGGTCAGGCGAATAATTGATGCCGCAAAATATATCTGAGCTGGTTTTGCAAATTGAACGCGATGCAGAATCCAATAAATTAGAATTACCTTCCTTACCTGAACTAACCATCCTAATACAGGAGGCATTAGCCAACCCGGATATGGGAATATCTCACGTTGCTAAGATTATTCAACTTGACCCGACGCTTACCGCGCGTTTAATTAAAATAGCTAATTCACCTTTGTATGGGGCTAAACAGAATTTGACTGATGTTAAGCAGGCGATTCAGTTATTGGGATTGGGCGTCACTAAAAATATTGTGACGACATTAATAATACATAATATATTTAATGTCTCTTGCACTGGATTACATAATCGGATCCGACGTTTATGGCAGCATAGTTGCCGGGTTGCCGCTATTTCACAAGTGATGGCTGCGATTACACCGGGTTTGCAGCCAGATCGAGCAATGCTGGCTGGATTATTGCATGATATTGGTGTGTTGCCGATCCTGGTCTATGCGGATCAATTTTATTGTGATGAAAATGAGCTAGCAAAGCTCGATGAGGTTATCGAACAATTACGTGGCAGCCTGGGTCAGAGAATCATGCAAAATTGGCAGCTTGGTGATGATATTTGTATGATTCCTGCGGAGATGGATAACTGGGAGCGGGATCATGAAGGTGAGGCTGACTATTGTGATCTTGTACTGGTTGCCCATGTACATAGTCAGTTTGGTTTAAACGACCGACAAGGCATGCCGCCGTTAAGCCATATGCCTGCGTTTAATAAATTGAGTTTGGCAAAAATGGGACCTCAAGCAGGGATTGAATTACTCGAACAAGCTAGAGAAGAGATTAATGCCACAATACGACTATTAAATGGTTGAATTAGGAAAGGAAAAAATTTTATGTTTGCTAAATTTAGTTTAAGGGTGATGACACTGTTTATTGCGCTATCGGGTTCACAATGGGCTGCCGCCGATGATCTGGATATTCAGCTTAGTAATAACAGTGCAAGATTTACTTATGCAGCAGAAGTGTTTGGAGGACAATTTGGTCCGACTGATCTGGAAGTAGGCGCTTACTTTAACGAAGATAAAGACAACCTGTTTCACCTTGGATTATTGGTTCGTAATGATACTTTAGATAATCCACTAATTATCGGCATTGGGACGCGGTTTTATTATGCCGATGTGGGTAACCAACCCGGGCAGACGCCGGCAAAGGCATCCGTAATCACTATCGGTGGCGAGTTATTGTATGTGCCTGATGCCTTCAATGGTTTTGGCGTCGGTTTTTATTATTTTGTTGCCCCCAGCGTGACAACCTTCCAGGACGCTGATGGATTTACTGAATTTGGTGGCATTGTTAACTATGCGATCACCGAACAAGCTAGCTTTTACATTGGCTATCGTAATATTGAGCTTGAGATCGAGAATAGTAGTGATATTGAAGTAGATTCTGGCTTTATTTACGGGTTTAATTTACGTTTCTAAATATAGAAAAAATTAATTAAGCAGTGATAGTTTTTTTGTTAACCTAACTAGCCGAATAATCTAAAATGTTTAAGTCCTTTGCCAAAGTACACAACACTATTTTTTGATCTTTTTAATACCTTATTAAGCGTCGGTGATGTTCCACAACATATCGGGCGATTTACCGCAGATGTTCTGGAAGTTGATCATGAAGTTTGGAACAAGGCCTGTTTCAGTGCGGTGCATGAAATCACCAAACCAACTGAGCATGAGCAGATCATCCGAACACTGGCTCATAGTATTGATCGTAGCATTGGTGATGAGCTTATTGTCAATGCGACCGCGCATCGACAACGAAGGTTCGACTATGCGTTATTAAATATTCGACAGGATATTCTCGATAGCCTGGCTGACTTAAAACAATGCGGTGTCTCTTTGTGTTTAATTTCAAATGCGTCAACAGCAGAAGTATCAGCATGGGGTGATTCACCTTTAGCCTCTGTGTTTGATCATGCGGTATTTAGTTGTGATTGTGGGTTTAAAAAACCGGATGGGGATATTTATCAACATGCATTGAAGCGTTGTCACAGTATGCACTCAGAGACGGCCTTTATTGGTGATGGCGGGAGTAATGAATTATGCGGGGCTAGCAATGCAGGAATAACCACGGTTTTAACCCGTCAGTTTTCAAAAAGCCATCGGCTTGAGAAGGTAAAGCAACAACAGGGAAACGCTATTAGCCATGAAATAAAGCATATCAGCGAAGTTCGGAGGGTGTTAAAACTCTAATCTCTAAATTCTGAAGTTTAAATTATAGAGCTAAATGAAAACGGGGCCAAACGGCCCCGTTAGTGAAGTCATTTAGTTTACCATTTCTTTCAAGTTCTTTAATGGTAGAACTTTGACAACATTGCATGCTGGTTTAGCTTTGAAAATAGTTGGTTCGCCAGTAAATGGGTTGATACCTTTACGGGCTTTCGTGGCTTTCTTGCGTTTAACTTTGATTTTACAAAGACCTGGCAGTGTAAAAATACCTGCAGCGCCTTTTTTGATGTGGCCATTAATAAGGAGAGAAAGCTCATCAAATACTGCAACGACATCTTTTTTCTTCATATCAAGATTGTCTGCAATTCTGGTATATAATTGCGATTTAGTCATTGGGTCGCGTATACCTTTAACGGTAGGTTTTTTTACCGCTGCTTTTTTCTTTGCTTTCTTCTTTGCTTTTTTCTTTGTCGCCATTATTGGACTCCTGAAAGGATTGTTAGGTGAAAAATATCGTTGTTAGTGACTCTAAATTGAATAGTTATAACTTTGTTGCTAAGTACAATAGCACAATCTTAAGATATCTGAGCTAAAAAATACACATTTTTCTTTAAATAAAGTTAAAAAAACCCTTAAAATACAGGCTCAGATGTAGTTTCATGATCTATACAAGAGAATTAACAGGACAAGCACAGTAAAAATGGTTGAAACAGTTCACATTACGGTTAGTCGTCAGGGTCTGCACCCGGTTACATCATTAATTGAATCTATCGTATCCCGATCTGGCAACGTTATGGGATTGTGCACGGTCTTTGTCCGGCATACTTCAGCGAGTTTATTGATTCAGGAAAATGCCGACCCCTCAGCACAACATGATCTGGAGCAATGGCTAAACCGATTAGTGCCAGAAAATGATAAATTGTACACGCACACCCATGAGGGCCCGGATGATATGCCGGCCCATATTAAATCTGCCTTAACGGCGACTTCCTTATCAATACCGATCATTAATTCGGCTTTGGGGCTCGGCACCTGGCAGGGAATATACCTCTGGGAGCATCGCCATGGGCAAACCACTCGCGAGCTGCTGGTACACGTTGGGGATTAATCAGTGGCAGGGGCAGGTGAAGATGGAAATGGATGGAAAATTTGCTTAAAGCAGCAGTTATCACCTGCGCAATGTCTTGAGTTTAGCGTTCCTGGCACGGTTAAAACGTCACTAGCACGAGATATCGATGGTTTTGTCGTGAACTGGCAGGATACATTTTTTGCCTATCAGAATAGCTGTCCGCATACCGGTGCGAGTCTAAACTGGACGCCGAATCAGTTTTTTGATTTGGATTTGCGTTTTTTACAATGCGGAATGCACGGTGCTTTATTCGAACCCGATTCGGGTTTGTGTGTGCGAGGTCCTTGTCTTGCCCAGTCACTCAGGCAACTGCCGTTAAGCGAGATTGATGGTTGGTTGTGTCTCGAGCTGGATAAATGTCGCAAAATTTAAATAAATTGGGTTCTGGCCAGGCTATTCGGTTATTTAGTGTCCACCTTTACTATAAAGTCATTACTGGTTTTGCCGATACAGACAGCGAGTAAAACGATAAGACGGCAAAACCGGCAATTAAAGGACATTATATGCCAGGGAAAACCTTTATAGTCATTCATGTATTTATTGTGGCTTTATTCTCAGCCACGCAACTGCATGCGCAAGAAGTTTTTGTTAAAGACAGCCTGCGTGTCGGAGTACGTCCTCAACCAGGTAATAGCGTTGCCCCCGTTTCCGTTGTGACCACCGGGATGAAATTGACCGTGCTGGAAGAATCAGGAAATTATCTAAAAATTAAAACCGATACCGGTATAACAGGCTGGATTAAAAAATCCTATGCCTCTCCCGAACCGCCTGCGCGAGTTTACTTGCAACAACTACAGGAAAAATATGAGAAATTAGATTCCAGTTTGGTTGAGCAAACAAAGAAGGCACGAGTCGCGGAACTTAATGCTCATACCTTAAATGAAGAAATCACCGAACTGAAAAAACATAATGCGGAATTACGTGTTCAGCTCGATGATGCACAGAGTGAGAATTTAGTCTCAAGCTTCTCGTATTTTTGGAAGCTCGGGCTTTATTTAGTAATTTGCGTTGTTGGATTTATTGCTGGCGTTTTCTGGCACCGAGGTTATGCAATGAAACGCCTGGGTGGCTTGCGGGTTTAAGTTTTGATTGCGGTTAGTTAGGCGCGAACCGATACGGCCATTTCACTAAGAATATCACCTCCCTGTAAGACTTCATCCATAATAATGAAGACGTCCTCTTCATTGAGGCCTAATTTTGCCAGGAGTTCTTCAGGTAGTTCATCTGTATCTGCGTCAGACATGCCATGCATTTTTAATAAACGTTCTGACAGGTTTAATAATAATGGGTATTCAGCCCAGGGACCGTCGTAGTCCAGGTTGTGATGTTCTTTCACAGTAATCGTCAATTCTTCAGGCATATCCCAGGCTTGCATTAGCCAGGCACCGATTTCTGTGTGGGTTGTACCCAATAATCGATTTTCCATCTCATGGATAGGGTGTTCCGGGTTGGCACTGATCATTTTATTAAGCCAGGCGTGTTCATTTTTAAAAAATAAATGCAGAGCAAGAAAACCAACATCATGCAGCAAGCCGGCAAGATAGGCGATGCCGGGTTTTGGGCGGATAGCGCGGGGCATAGCGGTGGCAAGTTGTTGAGTCAGCGCTGCAGTGTAGGTTGAGTGCTTCCAGAATTGCTCTTCCCCTAAGGGGCCTTTTTCGGGCAGTTTAAACACCCGACCCATCGCGTAACCTAAAGACAAATGCAATACGGTCTCATAGCCGAGTACTCGAAAGATGGCATCCTTGAGTGAGGTTATTGGTTCCCTGTTGTTGAAAATGGCTGAGTTCGAGTAGCGAATGATTTGACTCGATAAAGATAAGTCTGCCTCAACAATCTCGACCAGATCATCGACCGTGCTGTTAGGATTGTTACGTATGCTTAAAATGCGACTTGGCATATCAGGTAAAGCAGGTAATCGATCTATTTTTGCGATACGTTCTCGAATACTCAATTCAGATTTATTGGCGGGTTTCGTCTGCTCGGTTTGAGCAGGAGTCGAAAAAATAGAACCGATTAAGGCATCTTTCGACAGCAATTGAATTTCTTCACTAACCACCTTCAATAAGGTGCATGAATGAGATGCCATGAAATAGACGAAATCACTATTTGTTAGCTGTTCATCAATAATGACTTGTATACCGTTTTTGGTATTGAGCTCAAAATCAGGCAAATGAATGGCCGCCATCAATTTTGTGACGATCTGGGCGGTATCGCTAATACCCAGATTTCGATGTAAAATAGAGTTCAGGTTGGCAAGACTGAATTGATGGCTTGCAGGGTATAATGCGATGACCAGGCCGGTATCATCCTGCAGCATTGTAACGTGACAGACGCTTTCCAGTGGTACGGTCTGCTGGAGCCAGTCCTCTTTTAGACTAATAGCATCCGGTGCATGAATGGTCTCAAACTCAATATGTTGTTTATCTAGCAATAACGGGATCAGGTCGCCATCTGACATGATTTTTCCCTCTATTTTTATATGTGTTATTTATGTTTCGTGCTTAAAATTCAATCGGCCGAGTAAGCCTAAGTCTTAAGTCCAACCAACATAAACTACGTTAAATATTGTTACATGACTTATTTTGGTCTCCATCATGTAACGCGAATTTGGATGAGGGGGATAGTTGCAATTTAATATCGTCCCAAATTGAAAAATGTTTAATGATAAGATTGAATTGCGAGCATACTCACAGTTCATAACTAATATTAAAATGCTTAAGGTGCTAGAATTTATTTCTCCAGATTTTGTAGGGAATCTTTTAAATGGTTAATAAGGCGTCAATCACAATCGAACGGCTTAAAGAGCTGGAACCACTCTCAAATCTATCAGATGAACGACTGGAAGAGCTTGTGTCGTTATCCTATGTTGAACAATTGCCTATCGGTGTGAACCTGTTTCATGAGGGGGATATCGATAACCAAACAATCTATCTGCTTGATGGTGATGTACAACTTAGTACAGCGGATAAAAAAACGGATAGGGTCCTTACTAGCAAGCAATCTGAGTCGAAACACCCGCTTGACGACTCCCAGCCACGCCAGGTCTCCTGTACCGCAATGAGTCGCGTTGAATTAGTTCGCATTGATAACAGTGTTCTTGATTATATGATGATGTGGGATCAACTCGCGGTTTCAGAAGCAGCCGAGGCGGAAGAACAGGAGACTAATTCCCAGGTTGATAAATCTGAAACGCCTGAACCGGAGGCGACAAAGCCGACAGCGAAAAATAAAGACGATCAATCAATCAAGCAATCGAGTTCATCTGAACCTGCCAAAGCTAAAACGAAACAAAATGAATCGGCTGAATCTGCCGCCAAAGCAAAAGATAAACCTCAGCCTAAAGGTAACGTTCAGGCCGGCAATAAAGACAAGACTGAAGCTGCCTCTATTGAGCCAGGCAAAGAAAACGAAGCGGCACAGAAATCCACATCAAAAGAAAATAAACAACAATCAGATGATGAACCTAAGATCCCTGCCTTTGTGGGAGATGAAGATAAGAGCTGGATTCGAAAAATGCGTCATATCATGGCGTTTAAAAATATGCCGCCGGCTAATATTAAGGCCTTGTTGGAAAAGATGGAGACCATTATCGTTGAGGATGGTGAAGTCGTCGTTAAACAAGGTGACGAGGGGGACTATTATTATGTCTTGACTGAAGGCGAGGCTCGAGTGACGCGCACGGTTGAGCTTGCCACCTTGAGTGCCGGCGCAAGCTTTGGTGAGGAGGCTTTGGTATCCGAAGGTCAACGCAATGCATCCGTTACCATGAAAGGCAATGGTATGTTGATGCGGTTATCGAAACAAAATTTTAATGCCTTATTAAAAGAACCCCTGCTGGCACGTGTATCACCGGATGATGCGCGGGTTGAAGCGAATAAAGGCGCGATCTGGCTGGATGTACGCCATGCCAAAGAGTATGCCTTTAGCCGTTTGCCTAAGGCGATTAATATCCCATTGCATGAAATGCGGATTCGCCTTACTGAACTGGATAAAGATAAACATTATATTTGTTATTGCAGTACCGGGCGGCGTAGCAGTGCGGCAGCCTTTTTATTGGTACAACGTGGTTATAATGCGAGTGTGTTAAATGGTGGTATAAAAGTAATGGCGCAGGATCTGGTGAAATAAATTAAAAAATTTATCCAGGTGGCCAGCTCATCGGGCGTCCTGCTAATACATGTAGATGGATATGGAAAACGGTTTGTCCACCATGCTGATTACAGTTCATCACTAACCGATAACCATCTTCGGCAACACCACGATCGGCCGCAATAGATTTTGCCGCTAAAAATAGCTTACCAATAATTTGAGCTTGCTCACCCTCTAGCTCATTGGTGGTGGCAATATGTTGTTTCGGGATGCATAGAAAATGATGGGGTGCCTGTGGGTTTAGATCATTAAAGGCAACGACATCATCGTCTTCATAGATAAAATCAGTGGGGATTTCACCCTTTACAATCTTGCAAAACAAACAATCGGACATAATGTTTTCCTTCTCGCGTGTCTATAAAAATAGCAGTAATACACCGGTATAACCATAAAGCTGATCGCCGGCAATCTCGCCATTGGCATAAAATCCTACCAGTGGCACGTCGCCCAGAATGTCGGCGATGAGTTCAAGTTCTTTGTGCTGAACGCCAAACATATGTTGGCCACGTCCAAGACAGCTAAAATATAAGCCACCTTTGATATTGGATTTTGCCCGTGTTTTTAACTTGCTGACCATTTTCTGCAAGTCATTGATGGCGGTACTGCCATCACGTTTACAAAACATCATCTTGCTACCGGTTTGAATATATTCGCCAATGGCGAGGGCACCCGAATTAGTGTCGATGCCCATTAGATTACGGACGGTATAGTCACCTGTGTCTGAACCGCTGATTGGAAAGCCAGCAAAAATATAGCCACCAATTCGGTTCAGGTCGCGGGCTAATACTTCACCAATCTCTTCTTTCATTACATCCAGTGCTGGCCGGTTATCAAGATGAACAACGATATTACTGTCGCATTCGGTAATCGTATGAGTCTTACCGATCGGCGAACAGCCTTGTGATATACCCGTTACCAGTGAAACTGAGTCATTGAATACGACCCCGGATAACAAACCTTCATTAATCTCTCCGGCAATTTGGTAATGATAATTATCGGATGAAGTTAATCCGCCGATCAAATAGCCGTTACCGATATCTTCTGGTAGTTTATGTATAATATTTGGTAAATCACCGTTGCGCGGATCGCCATGGACGACAGCAACCTGAACTCCATCCGTTTTTAATTGAGCCGGTAGATGTTTTGGTGAAGCAAAAATAGTGTAATCTTTTTCAGGAATATCGGTTACCAGCATAACGATTGCAGGCTGTTCGATAAATTCTTTACGAGTTGCACAAACTGCCATGCCGACTGTACCTACCCAGTCATCTAATACCGTTAAAGCCTTTATCTTACGCAGAATATCACCGAGATGTTGTGCGTGAAGATCGGTTACATAGATAAAACCGAGAGTGGATTCATCCGGTAAAGTACCTAATTGACTAAAGCATTCATCAATGGCATCAGACCAATCCGGATTTTCGCTTTGAGCAAGTAAGAAATGTTCCATAGTCTTAAGCGTAATCGAAAATAGCTTTAAAGGGTATGACTAATAGATAAAAAATGTAACAGTTTCATTCTTCGCAAAACAATTAGGGAAGAAACCGGGACCAAAAAAAACCGGGACAGGCCCGGTTTTTTTATAACTCAGTGTTAGAAACTAAGCTTTCTTTTTCTTCTCAATTAAATCATGAATCACTGGATTAAGAATTAATTCCATCGCAAAGCCCATTTTACCACCAGGCACGACAATGGTATTCGGACGTGACATGAATGAATCCTGGATCATGTTTAGGATGTAAGGGAAATCAACCCGCTCTGGATTGCGAAAACGAATCACAATGAAACTTTCATCCGGTGTTGGGATATCACGAGCGATGAAAGGATTAGAGGTATCCACCGTGGGTACTCGCTGGAAGTTAATATCAGTACGCGAGAATTGTGGTGTTATGAAATTAACGTAATCATCCATACGGCGCAAAATCGTATCGACAATGGCCTCAGCAGAATAACCCCGTTGGGCGTTATCGCGATGGATTTTTTGTATCCATTCAAGATTGACGATGGGAACCACACCCACTAACAGATCGGTAAATTTGGCAACATCGGTGCTACCATCAACGACGCCGCCGTGTAGACCTTCATAAAAGAGTAAATCAGTCTCTTCGCTGATATCTTCAAAAGGGGTAAATTCACCTGGGTTCAAATTGGTTGAGAGGCGGGCATTATGTTGTGCTGCCTCTTCGTCACTATGTAAATAGTAACGACGCTTACATTTACCAGTTTTGCCATACGCTTCAAAGGTCTCTGCCAGGGTATCGAAATGGTTGGATTCAGGTCCAAAGTGGCTGAGTTGTTTGCCTTTAGCGGCAAATTCTTCGATAGCCTTTTTCATTGCCGCACGGTCATAACGGTGATAACTGTCGCCTTCTATGACCAATGGATTGATCTTTTCACGGAAGAAAATGTGCTCAAAAGCGTTTTTAACGGTGGTTGTACCGGCGCCTGAAGAGCCCGTAACAGCGATAACTGGATGTTTCGCAGACATAAGCTGCTCCTAATAATTGTAATAATCTTGTTTGGACTTATCTAAACTCTTGTTTTTACAAGACTTTATCTCGTCCCCCTAAAATTCAGCCGCCTATTGTACTGAAAAGCAGCAGACGTGTAACCCTTGATCAATCACTCGTTTTTTGGTTCGAGGTCCAGGTGATGGCCTGAACCACGTTAGAAGAGCGTGTGATCTAACCGCGCGGTAGAGTCAGGCTTACGGAAGGCTAAGCAGGCAGCCTGAACCCGGCTACAGGCGGATGAGCATCAAACCCTGGCGGAACAGATTCAGGGGGTTTTGGCTAGTAGTGATTCTACTATTGGGCAGTTAGGTTTGCTGTTACCGGTCTGACAGGCATTGATAAGTTTGCTTAGTGTCTTTTTCAGGTTCTGGAGGTCTTGGATTTGTTTTTCAATCTTGTCGCGTTTTTGTTCAGCCCGAATGCGAACATCTCTGCAATTGCCTTCGCCCAATTCCAGTAACTCCGCTATTTCCTGCAAACTGAAGCTAAGTTGTTGAGCTCGTTTAATAAATTTAATCTGTTCGACAGCCGTATTCGGGTATTTACGAAATCCCTGTTTCGGTTTTTTGGGTTCATGCAGCAGACCAATTTTTTGGTAATAGCGAACGGTTTCAACGTTGACAGCAGCGGCAGCGGCTAGTCGTCCGATGGTTAATCCTGAAGTATTTTGGCTGTTCATTTAAGCTGCCTGCTTGACTCTGTACCTAACTACGGAGTTTATACTTAACGAATGCTAAATCAAGTTTAAGGACTCGTTATGTTGAGGATTAGCCGAATATTTGACCATAGCGGGGCGTTGGCTGCCGTTGTTGCTGCTATGGGTTGTGCATCCTGCTTTCCAGCATTGGGTACATTGGCGGCCACCCTGGGACTTGGCTTTCTGGCATCTTATGAAGGTATATTTATCAATACCTTGTTACCCATCTTTAGCTTGATCGTCATCGCGGCCAATCTGGTTTCGTTTGTGTCCCATCGTCGTTGGCTGCGTTTATTGTTGGGCATTAGCGGGCCTGTAATGGTGTTATTGACGCTCTATCCCCTATGGTCTTACAGCTGGAGCACTTATCTATTTTACCTGGGCCTGTTGCTAATGGTGAGCGTGGCTATTTGGGATCTGGTATCACCACCTACAAAAGGTTCATTGAACAATGGGTGAATGTTGTTCTTTAGAAGGTGAAATCAAGCCGAGTAATACTAAACGGGAATGTCCGATTTGTGGCGATAAGTCATTGAGCGTACCTTTGAAAACGATATTGCATCACATTAACAGGGCCTGGGATTTTAAATTTAAAGATCAGCGGTTTTATTATTGTCGCAATGCAAAATGTGATGTTGTTTATTTTTCGACAGCTGATTTCATCATAGTGAAATCTGATATACGCACCGCTATTGGCATTAAAGAGCAATCAGACGATGCACTTATTTGTTTTTGTTTTGGCGTGAGTAAGATCGATGCAGCGACCGATAAAAACGCAAAAGATTTTGTGATAAGGCAGACAAAGACATCAATGTGTTCTTGCCAAACGGCCAATCCATCCGGCCGATGTTGTTTAAAAGACTTTCCAAAATAAAATTAATTATCTGGAATTGACGATACTTAAAGGACAGTAAAAAATGTAGCGGCTACTGGTTAAGCGACTCTGGCGCTATCATTATCAATAAAGCTATCCAGCGGTTGATTGAGCGTGTCCATTAACAGGTTTAGATCAGCCAGTTGACTGTTTAAGGTTCCAGCGGTTCGTTCCAATTCAGCAACGCGAGATTGTAATGTGTCGCGAGATTCATTGATTTTGCGTAAGCTCTCAAGACGCTTTTCCATTTGATCTTTATGTTCTTTGATGCGCGCTACCAGTGGAGACATCGCTGCTTTACCCCAGGTTTCTGCCTCATGATGGGCATTAAAGAAAGTGTTGCGTGCGTGTGAAACCATTGAGATAAAAAATTTCTTAATCACAAAGCTTTGCTCGGTCATTGTGGTGACCGGGCTTTTACGATACGCATCGGCCTCATGATATAAACGTTCCATGTGGCGTTTGTATTTACTCATACTAAACAACTTTGGTTTGGTATTGCCCAGGTTATGTTCTGCATTAAATTTACGATAGATACCCTGGATCAGCATGTTACTTTTATCGGTACGTTCCGAGGCCTGTTTGATGGTGTTGGTAATGACTTCAAAGAAGGCTTTCATTGAATTCTTTAGGCCGACGGTCGTCCAGGTATCCGCCATGGTTTTACGAGTCTTGGACATGAGCTGATCCAGTTCGTTTAAACTAAGAATCCCTAATAACTCAGAGTGTGCTTCGTTGAATAATTTTCTATTGGCCTGGAAGCTCTCGACACTTTTGTAATAGATGGCCTGTTCGGAACGGGTTTTTTTCAATAAATGGGCAATCACATCTTCGTTTTTACCGCTCAGGCTTTGTAGTTCTTTTAATTGTTTGTTGGCATCGTTTAGACGCGAGGAGATTAAGTCTCGCGATTGATTTACCATACTGCCAATCTCACCGACAATGTTGTCGCGAACAATTTCCTGTTTTTTCGGCAGGATGTCAGTGGAAAGAATTGTTTCCAAAGAGAGTATATTACTTTTCTCAACCAGCTCTTTGTCATGGCGTATTTTAGCTAACAAGCCTTTTTGCGCCGACACCGGGAAGACACTTTTTTCATCGATATCAAGCATTTTGGCGGCCGTACCACATTGTGCCTGGATGGTACTGTTTATTGAGCCTTCGTCTTTGAGTTCATCCCAAAGTGTATCGATTTTATTTAATACTACCAGGCGGGCATGGCGTGCATCCGCATTCAACGCTTTTACATGGTGGGTCCACATATCCATGTCCGATTTGGTCACACCGGTGTCCGCGGCAAGTACAAAGATCACAGCCTGAGCGTTCGGTAACATGTTTAAGGTGAGTTCGGGTTCGGCCCCCATCGCATTCAGCCCCGGGGTATCTAATATATTGAGCCCTTCTTTTAACAATGGGTGCGGGAAACTGATTAAGGCATGACGCCACATTGGAATATCAACACTGCCGTCTTGGTTGATATGGCCTTTGTCATGCTCTGGATCGAACAAGCCAAGTTTGTGTGCCTGATCTTGTGAAACGGGTTTGGTATTAACCACCTCACGAAAGGCTTCGGCCATCTCTTCGGATGAACTGGTGTTCAAATTGATGTTGGTCCAATTAATGGGATTCTTTTTATGTTCAGAAATGCTGGTATCTTCCAGGCGTGTCTCAATCGGCAGTAGGCGAATGTAGCTCTCGTTCTCCGCAGTATCATAAAATAATTCGGTTGGACACATCGTGGTGCGACCTGCTTCGGAAGGAAGCAAGCGGCGATCGTATTCGGAGAAAAATATGGCATTAATCAGCTCGGTTTTACCGCGTGCAAACTCGGCAACAAACGCGATGGTTAATGAGTCGCTTTTGAGTTGTTCGAGCAATTCAAAAATGCGTAATTCCAGGTCGGCAGCCGACATCTGGTTTTTCTCTAACCAGCTCTGGTAATTGATGATCGCCTTGGCAAGAGTGGATTTCCACTTGCCGTAGGCTTGCATTTGGTCGGTAAAACGATCAGCGGCCATAAACGTTCTCAGCTTTTCCTAGTAACGTGCTAATCAATATAGCTTTTTTTATGGTGAAATTACAAATTTCCTACGACTAGATTAGACATCAACGCCCAAATCCGGTCTATATTGTTAACGGCATCACAGCTCGGAAGTTTAATAAGAGCATTATTAATCAGGTAATGGTTAATATTTATCCATTGGATAAGACCACTACGTTGAGTACAACACGACTAGCTCATTACCGATAGGTGATGTTCCTAGGTAAGTTTAGCTTAGCACGACGAAGCCCACAGGGCCTGCCAATCAATTTATTGAGGTGTTCGCCTGATTTTAATGGCCATTGCTATGATCTCTATTTCAAATGCGTCAACATGAAAACCATTAAGCTGGATTATTAGTAGAGTTAGCTTGAAGGCGTATCCGCAACAACGCGAAACATTGTCATGTTAGTGAAACCGATCGCTCATGGGCCTCGAAAAGTCGGGGTGTGCGGTAAGTCAATTAATGGCGCCGCCAGCAGAAACATCACTGCAAAGATAATAATCAGTGCCAATATCGGTGTGAAATCAATTCCAGCTTGAGAAGGTAACAATTTTCGTAAGGGTTGCATCAATGGATTGGTAATCTGGATCGCAATTTGCGCCAATGGATGCTGAAAAGCACCAGGATTTATCCAACTCATGATCACGATCACGATAATACAAATCATATAGAGTTGTGCGGCATGCTGAATAAGTAAACCAATGGCTTCAACGGTGAACATGATCGGGCCGTGCAAACCGTAGCCAGCAATGAGATGAGTTAAAACCAGTTCTGTGCACTGTAAGATCAGTAACAACACAATGGCGGCCATATCCAGGCCTAAAAATCCAGGAATGAAGGATCGTAACGGTTTGAGCATCGGGTTCGTTACTTTCATTAGCATCTGGCTGATCGGGTTATAAAAATCGGCACGGACCAGTTGCAGAATAAAACGGGCCAATACGAAGAAAATTAAAATCCCAAATATAATCTGGATGACTAGATTCGCAAATTGTAATAAGTAACTCACTCAGTTTCTCCAGCGAATTATGTGTTTAAATAATATTAACTGTCGGCCAATTCCTTAGCCAATTGTTGTGAACGATTATAGGCCGCAGTAACGGCTTGTTTAATTCCGTCAAATCCTTGCTGTGACTGCAGCTGCTTGATCGCCGCTTCGGTGGTTCCGCCTGGCGATGTCACTCTGGCACGTAACTGTGCCGATGTTTCTTCGG
>CAMYMO010000041.1 GCA_947259425.1 uncultured Ectothiorhodospiraceae bacterium
TAAGGCACTCGAAGAGTTGTTGCCATTAATTCGCCCTGATGGTGCTGAGAAATTGCCTGCACCGTCCAGTCAGAGCTGACAAATTGGCTGTCATTATTTACTGAATTCTACAATGAGCTATCAAACTAATATTTCCTCACTCCAGCCCTCGCTTCGAGGGCGAGGGGGATAACTGGAAGCTAAATGTTAAATACACTGCGTCGGATTATCCAGGCCGTCAACGATGCGCGTGATTTAGATCAGGCGTTAGACATTATTGTGCACCAAGTGCGTGAAGCGATGGCTGCGGATGTCTGTTCGGTTTATTTAACCGATGAAGTTCTCCAACAGCACGTTTTGATGGCAACAGATGGCCTGGATCCCGATTCAGTGGGTAACGTGCGCATTGGTTTTGAGCATGGCCTGGTGAGTATCGTCGCAAATCGTGCCGAACCACTAAGCTTAGACAGTGCGCCCAACCATCCTGCTTATCACTATTTTCCGGAAACCGCCGAAGAACAATTCTTTGGATTTTTGGGGGTACCGATTCTGCATCAACGTAAGGTGTTAGGCGTGTTAGTCGTGCAACAGGTGCGTGCGCAACGATTTGATGAGGATCAGGAAAACTTTTTAGTGACCATTGCAGCGCAATTAGCCAGCGCGATGGCGCATGCCGAGACCAGTGGTGAGATCGAGAAACTGCTTGGCCAACATGAAGTGACGGATTCTCGTCCGTTGCAAGGCCTACCGGGTGCGCCGGGCGTCGCCATTGGAACAGCGGTTGCGATTTATCCATCGACTGAATTAGAGAAAGTTCCTGATCGCCCGATTGAAGATTCTGACATAGAGATAGATGCCTTTCATCAGGCATTAAACTCGGTAAAACAAGACATCACCAAATTATCAAATCGATTAAAAGACGTCTTACCCGATGAAGAGCGTGCATTATTCGATGCTTATTTATTAATGCTGGACTCGCATTCACTACGTGGCGTCACCGCCGCCAGAATTATTGATGGTAACTGGGCACCAGGCGCATTGCGTCGAACCATCGATGAACAGATTCAAAATTTCGCTGAGATGGATGATCCTTACATGCGTGAGCGTGCAGAAGACTTGAAAGAGCTGGCGCGTAGAATCCTGCACTATCTTATGCAAGATGTTCAACGTGAGATCGATTATCCGCAAAATACGGTATTGGTGGGTGATGAATTAACCGCGGCCCAACTTGCTGAGGTTCCGCGCGATCGTCTTGCCGGGGTGGTCAGTGCAACCGGCTCAAGGACATCGCATGTTGCGATTCTGGCACGGGCATTAGACATTCCCGCCGTAATGGGCGCAGTTTCTATTCCACTAGGTCGAATTGGTGGGCAGATACTCATTGCCGATGGTTATAGTGGTAATGTTTATATATCGCCATCGAAACAAATCAAACAAGAATATCAACGGCTGGCTAAAGAAGAAGAAACGCTGGTCGCCGAACTGCTAAATTTACGCGATGATCCTTCGATTACCTCAGATGGTAAAGTTATCCCCCTAAATGTGAATACGGGACTGTTATCGGATATTACGCCGTCACTGAACAGCGGTGCCGATGGCATCGGTTTATATCGAACCGAGTTTCCATTTATGACCCGACAGCGTTTTCCCGGTGAAGAAGAACAATTGCGTATTTATCGTCAGGCGCTCAAGGCCTTTGCACCAAAATCAGTGACCTTACGAACCCTGGATGTTGGTGGTGATAAGTCGTTACCGTATTTTCCGATAGTTGAAGACAATCCATTTTTAGGTTGGCGTGGAATACGAATTACCCTGGATCACCCTGAATTATTTTTAGTCCAGGTGCGGGCGATGATACGTTCAGCAGTTGATCTGGATAATTTACAGATCCTGTTGCCAATGGTCAGCCAAATGAGTGAGATTCACGAGTCATTAGCGCTTATCAAGCGCGCCTTCGATGAACTCAAAGAAGAAGGGCATAATGTTAATATGCCAAAAGTCGGCGTGATGATCGAAGTACCGTCGGCCGTCTATCAAGCCGAACGCATGGCAAAACTGGTCGACTTTATTTCCATCGGCACGAATGATTTAACTCAATATTTACTCGCGGTTGACCGAAATAATGCACAGGTGGCATCACTTTATGATGCATTACATCCGGCGGTTATCCAGGCGGTGCAACAAACCGTGGTAGCGGCTCATGCAGCGAAAAAACCAGCCAGTGTCTGCGGTGAAATGGCCGGTGATCCAGCTGCCGTTGTCTTATTGGTTGGTATGGGGATTGATAGTTTGAGCATGAGTGCCTCAAGCTTAAACCGGGTGAAATGGGTAATACGTAACCTTTCCAGTGAACGTGCAAGACAATACCTTGACGAGGCGCTGGATATGGAAGATGCTGTCGAGATTCGAGATTTCCTTAATACGAAATTAGAAAATGCCGGCATGGGTGGCTTAGTGAGAGCAGGGCGGTAAACATGGCAACACAACAGGCAGCAATGGATGAACCCAGTCATCGTTTGACGATCAAGGAATTGATCAGCGGATTAGTCGAAGATGGTCGAGTTGATAGTGCAAAAGCGGACGATTTTCTGATTCCAGTACGCAGTGGTGGTCTAGAAATTCATCCCCTGGTTATTATTTCCCAACAAGAATGGCCCGATCTAAAAAACCCAAAAAAGAATTTAACGCTTGAAGTATTAACCGAGTGGCTGGCCGAACGCTCCGGGATGCCCTATTTTCGTATCGACCCATTAAAAGTCGATGTTACTACTGTCACCAGTGTGATGTCAGCTGCCTATGCGACCCGGCATAAAATTTTACCCATCGAGGTGAATGAACATACGGTTACCATCGCCACGGCTGAACCGTATATGCGTGACTGGGAAAATGAATTATCTCATGTGAATAGTCTCAATATAGAACGAGTCATATGTAACCCCAACAACATCACACGTTATCTCGCCGAATTTTACAGTGTTAGTCAATCGATTCGCACCGCGACCTCTGAGAACGAGGATGACATCCCCGGGGTAACAAATTTCGAAGCCTTAATAGAACTGGGTAAATCCGGTCGTCTGGATACCAATGATAAGTCGGTTGTTCATATCGTTGACTGGTTATTACAGTTTGCCTTTGATCAACGGGCCAGTGACATACATTTAGAACCACGCCGTGACTTGAGTAATATTCGTTTTCGCATCGATGGCGTGATGCATACCGTCTACGAGATGCCGACACCGGTGATGACCGTGGTGATCGCACGGGTAAAAGTACTTGGTCGGATGGACGTGGTTGAGAAACGTCGCCCACAAGATGGACGTATCAAAAGTAAAACCCCTAAAGGGGATGAGATCGAATTACGTCTGTCTACCATGCCAACGGCGTTTGGTGAGAAGATGGTGATGCGAATCTTCAGCCCGGATGTGTTGGTAAAAGATTTCTCAGGTTTAGGATTTAGTGAAAAAGATGCTGAGGGCTGGAAGTCGATGTTCTCTCAGCCGCACGGTATTGTGTTGGTGACTGGACCAACCGGTTCTGGTAAAACCACCACGCTTTATTCAACGCTAAAATTGTTGGCTCAACCCGAAGTGAATGTCTGTACCGTCGAAGATCCGATTGAAATGGTGATGCCCGAGTTTAACCAGATGCAGGTACAACATAACATCGGCGTCGATTTTGCGTCAGGCATTCGTACTTTATTACGACAGGACCCCGACATTATTATGGTCGGTGAGATTCGTGATAAAGAAACCGCCGAGATGGCCACCCAGGCTGCATTAACCGGCCATCTGGTGTTATCCACCTTGCACACCAACGATGCCTCGGCGGCAATCCCACGTTTACGTGAAATTGGTATTCCTGCGTATTTGATCAATGCAACCGTGATCGGCGTTATGGCCCAACGCCTGGTTCGAACCTTATGTCCCGCTTGTAAAGAACCGACAGAAATCGATCAAGAGATGTGGAAAACCTTAACCTATCCCTGGAAAATGGGTGGACAGGGCAACTTTTGTAAACCGGTCGGTTGTGAAGAATGCCGTCATACCGGATTTCTGGGGCGAATTGGCATTTATGAAATGATGATCCTGGATCAAGACCTGCGGGCCACCATTCACGAAGAGATCGATTCGAAGACCTTACGTGATATTGCCGTGAAGTCAGGTATGACCGTGATGCGTATCTCCGGCGCGCGCAAGGTGGCAATGGGTTTAACGACGATTGAGGAAGTAATAAAAGTCGTTCCGCCCGACGAAGAAATTTAAACTAAAGTTTCATAGTTTCGATTTATTATTCCCATCATTCCCGCGAATACCCTCTATTTATTTATTTGAAGGGCACGATGGGCGGGAATCCATAAGAATAATAAAACTTGGATTCCCGCCTTCGCGGGAATGACGAGTAAGCCCCCCCTGGGAATGACGAGTAAGCCCCCCCTGGGAATGACGAGTAAGCCCCGATGAATGAAAAGACACGTTTACCCCGCAATAACGCATAAACTTTATCAGCCTGTTGAATATTTTTGAATGAGATCGATTAACACACTGGGATCAAAAGGTTGCAAAATATAATCACTGATACCTAATGACATCGCATGTTCAATAATCTCCTGGTTGTAATAATTAACTAATAAAATAATCGGAACTTTATGCCAACTATTATCATTATGAATGGTTTGTATCAAATGTGGTTGATCATCAACTAACCAATGGTGATTAATAAAAATTAATTCTGGAGCGGATTCGGTTTGTATATAATGCATCGCATTAGCAACATCCGGAATAAAGGTGATATCAAACCCTTCACGTCGTAACAGAAGATTTAACAAGCTTACTAAAAACTCATCTTCTTCAAAGATAACTATTTTACGCCTGGAATCTGGCGTTGAACTGGCATCCATGCATCTCCGGACTTCAGGGACATGCATCCACATTTCCTCAAACAGGTCAATACTGTTGCTGTTGTCGGCATAATTCCTTACTTACTTTAGTGGCGTAACGACGCATTGATCATTAGCGTGACCAAACTCGCATTTCTAATAAATTGCCGCTGATTGTGTTTAATAGGTTTATAACACGTTGATTTTTCG
>CAMYMO010000042.1 GCA_947259425.1 uncultured Ectothiorhodospiraceae bacterium
TCCTGAACCCCGTACGGTCTGTATATACTTGGCACAATCGAATGATTCCAGCGCCCGACGCAAGCGACGAATATGAACATCGACGGTTCGCTCCTCAATGTAAACATGATCACCCCAAACCTGATCCAGCAATTGGCTTCGACTAAAGACCCTGTCTTTATGAGTCATAAAGAAGTGTAACAGACGAAACTCGGTTGGGCCCAGCTCTAATGGCTTATTATTTATGCTTACTCGATGTCCTATGGTGTCCAATTTCAGGCTCCCCGCTTCCAGGGTATCGCCCTCGGATTCTTCACCCGTTCGACGTAACACCGCATTAATACGGGCAATTAATTCCTTAGGCGAAAAAGGCTTGGTTACATAGTCATCGGCCCCTGCTTCCAGACCTCGTATTTTATCCTCTTCTTCCCCTCTTGCGGTCAGCATGATAATCGGCAATCGACTGGTTCGGTTAATCTGGCGTAATTTATTTGCTAACTCAACCCCACTGATGCCAGGCAGCATCCAGTCGAGCAAGATTAGATCAGGCACCATTTCGGTCATCATATCTTGTGCCTGGCGAGCATCGGCCGCTTCATGCACTTCAAATCCAGCCCGGCCGAGAGAGTAATTGAGCATCTCACGGATTGCGGCCTCATCTTCGACCACCAGAATATTTGGGGATTGTTTAGACATCATGTTATACATAGTTTACCCGCTATCGTTGCTTACGGGCTCATTACACGTCAAAATTATTACAGGGACATGACAGTATGACACTCAATAAGCCCGAGAGGGGCGGAAATAGCCGTTATGTGTGATATAGATTACAAACCTTTGCCATATTCCTGATAATATTAACGAAATACAGCAAACTGTCATATATAACATATACTTGTTGGATTCCTCGTCATGAGCTATCCGCTATGACAAACCATTTTTAAGGTTACTATGCCATTTTAAGAATACTATATATAGTATAAGAACTAGCAAGCCAGGAACATAAAACATGAAGCACCACAAAATTTTCTTGATCAGCCTATGTCTCACAAGTCTGACCCTTTTGGCGCCAGTACACGCCATTGCCGCCAATAAATACGTCAGCGATCAATTACGCATTACCATGCGCACCGGCCAGGGTAATCAGTTCCAGATTATAAAAGCACTGGTCAGTGGTATGAAGCTCGAGGTCCTCGAAGAAACCGATACCGGCTACACCAAAGTTAAAACCGAAGATGGCATCGAAGGTTGGGTACGAACCCAATACCTGGCAGATGAACCCATCGCGGCAGACAAGCTGGCCCGTGCTGAAAGCCGATTAGCTAAAACCAAAGAACGGAATAAGAATTTAAAAGAAGAGCTGGCTGCCTTACGTAAAGAAAAAATTAAACTTGATTCTGAACATTCTGCTTTACAAACAAAACATACCGACGCTAGCAAAGAGCTAACTCATCTAAACAAAGTGGCCGCACGACCCAAGCAACTTGCTAAGGAAAACATTGATCTACACAAAAAATATGAACAAATTAGTGATGAACTGGTGCTAGTGAAGCAGGAAAATCAGGTGTTAAAAGATCGTTCACAGCGGCATTGGTTTATTACCGGTGCCGGTGTATTGATTATTGGTATGTTGATCGGCCTCATCATTCCCAAGTTCCGCTTCAAAACAAAAGACTCATGGGGTTCTTACTAAAACCTAAGTACAGATTGGTATGAACCACTCCACCCCAAAATTACTGGAGTGCTTGACGCAACTTATCGCCACACCTTCGGTTAGCAGCGTTCAGCAGCAGTATGATCAATCTAACCGCCCGGTTATCGATCTGCTCGCCACTTGGTTAGCTGATCTCGGTTTTAACATTGAGATCATGCCGCTACCGAATCAACCCAGTAAAGCGAATTTAATTGCCACCTTGGGGACCGGGCCTGGTGGACTTATTCTTTCGGGTCATACCGATACCGTGCCGTATAACGAACAATACTGGGCATCCGATCCATTTGCGTTAACCGAACGCGAAAATAAACTCTATGGTCTCGGTAGTGCCGACATGAAAAGTTTCATGGGCCTGGCTATCGAAGCAGTCAAACAACACGATTCAAACAAACTCAAGGCACCGCTAATCTTATTAGCCACGGCGGATGAGGAAAGTTCAATGGATGGCGCGGTTGCCTTGGTAGAAGCAGACAAACCAAAAGCCAAATATGCCATTATCGGTGAACCCACTGGACTGAAACCGATTCGTGCCCATAAAGGCATCATAATGGAATCGATCCATTTAACCGGGCAATCGGGTCATTCCAGTAATCCCGATTATGGCAATAATGCGATGGATGGTATGCATCTAGTGTTGGATGAACTCAAACAATGGCGTCACGAATTACGGACACAATATAACGATCCCAATTTTGCGGTACCTCACCCGACATTAAACCTGGGCCATATACACGGCGGTGATAATCCCAATCGTATTTGCGGTAACTGCGAACTGCATATCGACCTACGCCCGCTTCCAGGTATGTCTACCGACGAATTAAGAGAAACCATGGATCACCGCTTGAAAACACGTTTAGCAGACACCGGCCTGCATTATGATCGCCAGTCACTCATTCGTGGCACTGATCCGATGCACACTGCCGCTGATGCCGAGATTGTTAAAACCGCTGAAGATCTCACAGGCCACACCGCGGAAACGGTCGCCTATTGTACCGAAGGCCCTTATCTAAACAGCATGGGCACCCAAACCATTATTATGGGCCCTGGCCACATCGATCAGGCACATCAACCGGACGAGTATTTGCCAATGAATCAGATTGAACCTACCATCAACTTGCTGTCTAAAATGATCGATAAATATTGCGTTCAATAATATCGTCATGTTTGTTTAATTTAAAATTGTCACACTGAATGTTAGGAACCAATCCAAATGAAAATAACGACACTACCACTGTTTTTAGTACTGATGATAGGATCTTTGTTTCCAACCACGTCGTTTGCAGAACAACAACCCACTCCGTTTGTCATGCAACTAACACGCTCGGGAGATAACTATGGACATCGTCGCGCCTTCTTACAAATTGATAAAGTGCTGAGTGATTTAGGCGAGGATAAACTTGATATTACCGTGGTCGCCTATGAAGACGGGATTCATGCCTTGCTGGCTAAAAACAAAGAAACCTCACAACTCTTAACAAAATTGGCCAACCGCGGAGTGACCTTCAAGGCATGCCGAATCAGCATGCGAGCCTGGAACTTAACGGAAGACGAATTTCCGCTGGAAGTTGAATTTGTCCCTGCAGGTGCCCCCGAAGTCATACGCTTGCAGATGCAAGGACATAAATATTGGCGCCCCTAACAACACTGTAGCGAGGCAAACAAATCGCTCACGAGTAAGCTAGCTGACTATTTCCCACCAAGTAGCGAACCCATAATGCCCCTGATAAGACGGCGACCTAAGCTACTACCTATTGATCGCGCCGCACTTTTGAACATCGCCTCACCAACACTTTGTCGACGTGAACGTGACCGTGTAGAACGTTCCTTCACCTCTTTATGTTCGTTTTCGGCTTTTTCAGCCGCTTGCACCCTTTGTTCATCTTCAGCTCGTTTCTTCAAGATCTCATGAGCCGAATCTCGATCAATGGGTTCATCATAGCGACCCTTAAGCGGTGAACGATTAAGGATCATCTCACGCTCTGTTGGTAACAGAGGCCCAATACGTGAATGCGGAGGACAAATCAATACACGCTCTACCGGGCTCGGACTGCCTTTTTCATCCAGTACCGATACCAGCGCCTCTCCAGTACCCAGTTCAGTAATGGCCTTGACCGTATCGATAGCAGGATTAGTGCGAAAAGTTTCGGCGGCTGATTTAACCGCCTTCTGATCCCGCGGAGTAAAGGCCCGTAATGCATGCTGAATACGAGTACCGAGTTGACCAAGGATTTCATCGGGAATATCAAGTGGATTTTGACTTATAAAATAGACACCAACCCCTTTAGATCGAATCAATCTGACCACTTGCTCTATTTTCTCCAACAACGCTTTGGGTGCATCATCAAACAGCATATGCGCTTCATCAAAAAACAAAGCCAACTTAGGCTTATCAGCGTCACCGACCTCGGGTAATTGCTCAAATAATTCCGCCAGCAACCACAACAGAAACGTTGCGTATAAACGTGGTGATTTAGTCATTAAGCGAGTCACATCCAAAATACTAATCACGCCACGACCGCTAAAATCGGTAATCATTAAATCATTGAGATTCAGTGCCGGTTCGCCAAAAAAGTGTTCGGCGCCCTGTTCCTCCAGGATCAATAATTTCCGTTGAATGGCACCGATACTGGCCGAGGCAAGGTTTCCATATTCACTACTTAACTCTTTTCGATTTTCGGTCATCCAGTTTAGTAATGAACGTAAATCTTTGAGATCTAATAATAATAGGCCTGTGTCATCAGCAAAATCAAAAGCGCTATAGAGCACACCGGTCTGCGTATCATTTAGATCCAGTAAACTGGAAAGCATTAATGGTCCAATATCCGAGATCGTGGTACGAACCGGATGACCAAAATCGGCAAACACATCCCAGAATAAAGCGGGGTTGGCATCGTTGGAATAACCATTCAACCCGATTACCTCTAATCGTGACTGTATCTTATCGTTCATTGAACCGGCTTCCGCCAGGCCAGATAAATCTCCCTTCACATCTGCCAAAAACACCGGCACGCCATTACGCGAAAAATTTTCGGCCAACACCTGTAAACTCACCGTTTTACCGGTGCCCGTTGCACCCGCTATCAGCCCATGGCGATTGGCCATGCGTAAATTTAGATTAACCTGGGTATCCTTGTTTCCACCAATACATACATTAGTCATCACTGTCAGCCTTATTTCGATTCAATGTTGTATAAGGTTTGGGTTGGGAACGCAAATTCCAAACCTTTTTTATTGAATTGGCGGAGTATTTCAAGGTTAATTTCGGTTTGCGTATCGGCAATGCTTTCACCACTCTTGATGTAATAGATAAACATAATGTTCATCGCAAAGTCTCCGAAGCCGTTAAAAGACACAATCGTTTTTT
>CAMYMO010000043.1 GCA_947259425.1 uncultured Ectothiorhodospiraceae bacterium
TCGGCTAAATCTTCATTTAAATTTAAAATACGCGCAATCGAACGGGAAATTTGTGCAACTTCAATCGAATGGGTAAGACGCGTCCGAAACATATCGCCTTCGTGATTAACAAAAACTTGTGTTTTATATTCTAAGCGACGAAATGCGGATGAATGAACAATACGATCGCGATCGCGTTGATATTCAGAGCGATAATTAGGGCCTGGTTCAACATGACGTCTTCCACGTGAACTGGCATCCGTTGCTGCATAGGGGGCTAATTTCGACATCTTAGGTATTCGCGTGATGTGCAGTTATCGTCTGTTTCAATAACTCAGGATCATAGCCCGCCGTTATCACTGACTCGCCGATGGCTTTGAGCAATACAAAACGTATTGCACCTGCTTCTACCTTTTTATCGACTGACATATATTTCATAAAAACATCAAAATCCATATTGCTGGGTGATCGCGTCGGTAATTGCGCTGCATCAATTATATTGTCGATCCGATGTACATCCGCTTCCGTTAACATTGACATTCGACATGATAAGTCTGCAGCCATTAACATGCCCGTTCCAACCGCCTCACCATGCAGCCAGTTACCATAACCCGTCGCGGCTTCGATTGCATGCCCAAATGTATGCCCAAGATTTAAGGTTGCGCGAACGCCGCCTTCTTTTTCATCGAGTGCAACCACTTCCGCCTTGTTCTGGCATGAACGCTCAATGGCATAGGCTAAAGCATCCGCATTGCGAGATAATAATTTCTGCATATTGGTTTCAAGCCAGCAGAAAAATTCGTTGTCGCGAATAAGTCCATATTTAATTACTTCAGCAATACCCGCACTTAGCTGACGATCATCCAGTGTATTGAGTGTATCGGTATCGGCAATCACACACTGGGGCTGATGGAATGCACCGATCATGTTTTTACCGAGCTCATGATTGACGCCCGTTTTACCGCCGACCGAGGAGTCAACCTGAGCTAATAATGTTGTTGGTATCTGGATAAAAGCGACTCCACGCTGATAGGTTGCCGCAGCAAAGCCCGTCATATCGCCAATCACACCACCACCGAGAGCAACCAATGTGCATTTTCGCTCGAATCGATTTTCGATTAATGCATCAAAGATCTTATTAACAACCTCTAAATTTTTATACTGTTCTCCATCCGCTAGAATGCACGTATGTACATCATACTGGCTGAAAGTCTGCTTGACCTTATCCAGATAAAGCGGCGCAATGGTTTCATTGGTCACAATCATCACTTGCTGCCCCACAACATAGGGCTCGATCAGTTCTTTTTGGCCGAGTAGATTCTTCCCGATATAAATGGGGTAGCTTCGCTCTCCAAGATCAACATTAAGTGTGTGCATAGGAATAAGGCTCATTTGCCAGGTTGCTTATGAATCAGACCATTATAATATAAGTAAATTCAGCGTGGAAATCGGCATATCACGAATGCTTCGTTAGTCCAGCTGTTTTATTTGCTTAAGTAAAATACTGGCAGTAGAACCACTATTTTTACGCTGAGTGTCGAAAACGATATCAGCAACCTCTAAATACCAGGGCTCGCGCTCAGCGATAAGCGCACTCAACGTCACTCTTGGATCATCGGTTTGCAGTAAAGGCCTATTTTTGTCATGGGCTGTGCGACGTAACAACTCGCTGACATCCGCTTTGAGATAGACAACGATTCCCCGTTCCCGCAAAACACGTCGATTTTCCTCGCGAATGACCACCCCACCGCCTGTTGCCAGCACAATATTTGCTTTTTGGGTCAGACTAGCAATCATACTTTGTTCGCGCTGACGAAAACCTTCTTCGCCCTCAACATCGAAGATCCAGGGAATCGAAGCCCCACTTTTGGCTTCAATCTCATGGTCACTGTCCACAAACTCGTAATTCAGGAGCTTGGCAAGCTGACGGCCAATGGTGGTTTTACCGACCCCCATCGGGCCGACTAAAAATATGCTTTGTCCACGATTCATGACTTATAGTAACAAAGAAAGTAGGGCACAAAAACGACAAAACCTCCCCCATGCCGATGCACGAGGGAGGTTACGTGATTAGAATTAAATAGTAATATCTTGTTTGATGATTTTCGGTGTAACAAAGATCAGTAATTCACGCTTATCATCTTCTTCTGAAGTATTACGGAATAACCATCCTACAATTGGTATTTCACCTAATAACGGTACCCGGCTAACGGTATGGGATTTTGTCTGTTCATAAACACCGCCCAGCACAATAGTCTCACCATTATCCACTAAAACACGCGTTTCAACTTCATTTCGGGTAATCGGTGGACCACCAGAGTTACCACCAATCAGTACTTCGTTGGCGAAGTCCGCTGTATCTTGCTTAACTTTTAGATCTAGATTAACACGATCATCTGGTGTAATTTGTGGTGTTACATCTAGCTCTAATAACACCTCTTTAAACGTTACTGTCGTGGTGGTAACACCATTCGCGATTTGCTGGGTAATATAGGGAATTTCATTACCCGTCAATATCCTCGCCTTATGCTGATTTGAGGTGATCACCTTCGGGCTCGATATGATCTCAGTCTGACCTTCTGCCT
This sequence comes from uncultured Ectothiorhodospiraceae bacterium, assembly GCA_947259425.1. Taxonomy (GTDB): domain Bacteria; phylum Pseudomonadota; class Gammaproteobacteria; order UBA6429; family Thiohalophilaceae; genus SZUA-24. The sequence continues at coordinate 2,565 of CAMYMO010000043.1, forward strand.
CCGCAGCAGACAGCTCTAAATCGATCAATGTACCAAAAGGCAGTTTACTTAAAGCAAGACCTATAACACCGGCCGCACCAGATACGGGTAAGTCGACGTTTAAACGATCAGGATAACCAGGTGTGATCGGAGTTTGTTGAGTTGCTCCAGCAGCTGATTCACCACTACCGGTAACGGCAAAGCGGTTGTTACCTGATGAACGTTCAGTTGCTACGCCAAAACGAACCCCTAAATCATGAGTATAATTCGTGGTTACCAATACAATTCGGGATTCAATCAGCACTTGACGAACAGCAATATCCAACTCTTCTATCAATGCCACCACCGCATCGATGTTCCTTGCAGTATCCTGAATTAGGATCTTGTTGGTGCGCTCATCAAACGCCACGTTACCGCGCTCTGACAGTAATGAATTACCTTTCGCTTCCAGGATGGGTACCAACTCACTCGCCTTGGCATAATTGACTTGAATCGTCTCACTGATAACAGGAGCGAGCTCGACGACTTGTTTTGCCGCCTCAAGTTCTAATTTCTCTTGCGCGGCCAGATCGGCGATTGGTGCAACCAGCATCACATTACCTTTTTGACGCTTATCCAGACCTTTAGTCTTGAGAATAATGTCCAGCGCCTGATCCCAGGGTACGTTTTTCAATCTTAGGGTCACATTTCCGGTGACCGCATCACTGGTGACCATGTTGATACCGGTGAAATCCGCAATCAATTGCAGCACGGCTCGAACCTCAATATTCTGGAAATTAAGTGAAAGCCGCTCGCCAACATATTCTTTACGCTTTTTCTTAGCGATGGTTTCTTTTGGTTTAATGAATTTTTTAACATCCAAAGTGATGCGGTTATCCGATTGATAACCAAGGTGTTCAAACACTCCGGCGGCACTCATCACCACGCGGACATCTTTGCCGTGTTTAAAGGCGTCGACAGTTCGTACCGGCGTACCAAAATCAAGCACATCAAGACGGCGCTCAAGTTTTTCGGGCAAGGTAACATCTTGCAAAGTCACTATGACCTGATCACCACGGCGCATCATATCCATAACCGTATTCGGATTTGACACCGTAATGACAATTCGACCTTCGCCTTTCGAACCGCGACGAAACTGCACATCCTGTACGGTATTACCACCACCACTTACCGGCACTAAATTTGAACTCCCAGTCGACGCTGCGGTAGCGGTTGATGAGGCACTGGCCGAGTCACCGAGATTGACAATAATCTTATCGCCCCGTTTTTCAACGTTATACTGAGTTAAGCGGGCAAGGTTGATGACCACCCGAGTACGGCCACCGGCTTCAATCGCATTAATCGATCTTGCCAAACCAACGCCGACATCCAGGACTTTATCTTTTAATTTACTAGTGGTTCCTGGTAGATCCAGGGCGATACGCGCAGGATTATCTATGGTAAAACTACCTGGTTCCGGGATGTCACCCGACATATGCAGGGTCACCTCAAGCTGCTCACCGGCTATCGTTGAAAAGGTAATGTCATCAAGCGTTGATGCAGCGCTAGCCGAACTTATCCCGGCAATTTGACTTACAACACATATGGCCAACACCGATAGTAATCGGTAATACGTATTCAATATGTTTTGCATACCCGTCTTCATGGTAATCTCCTGACTTTTACTCTGTTAACGCGAGCGAGGCCTCGCGTTCTACCCAACCGCCTGAACCGTTAGGAATAATTTCTTTTAATACGATATTAGATTCACTGATATTTAGGATCTCACCATAGTTTTTACCCAAGTGATTTCCTACGGAAACACGATGAATGGAATCATCCGGTGCCTGTACCAAACCCCAAAGGCTGCCGTCACGTTCCAGGTGTCCTACGAAAGCTAGCGAATCCAGCGGGAATGCCTCAAGTGCTTCACGCGATCGATTTTGATCGGGGGTTAGACCTGGTTCTGCCAATTCTTCAGACGGCTCGTCTTCATAAGGTGTAAATGGATCACGCAATTCAGCGGCGCCATAGACTTCAGACTCATATGTCTTAACTTCTGGTAAAGGTTCTATTCGTCCCTTGGTCTTTTGTTTTACGTCTTCAATATAGGCATCAAGATCACTGTGTTTCTGCGAACTACAAGCAGGCAATAAAGCGATTAATGCACCAAGCAATAATACTTTGAAGAGAATCTTGTTTGTTTGTTGACTCTTAATCATAACTAATATCGACTATCGTTTAACGTCTACCCTTTTTCTTCTTGGATTGTCGCTGTTGCTGAATTTCCGTATCGTCCAGATAACGGTATGTTTTTGCTGTCACTTCCATGGTCAATTGCTGTGTCTTTTTATCATCAACAATGGAGATGTCATGTAAGGTCACAATCCGTGGCAGTGCAGCGACCCCACTTACAAAATTACCGAACTCATGGTAATCACCGGTCATTTTCATTTTTATCGGTAATTCCGCATAGAACTCAATAAATTGTTCACCCTGCGGTTTAAATAATTGAAACTCAATCC
>CAMYMO010000044.1 GCA_947259425.1 uncultured Ectothiorhodospiraceae bacterium
ACCGGTAAAGCCCTTTCACCCGTGATCAGCTGGCAAGACTTACGCGCCTACCAATGGCTTGCTGAACTTGGCCTCGATCGGGAAGACATTCATAAAAGTACCGGGTTATTACCCTCTGCTCACTATGGCGCAAGTAAAATACGCTGGTGTCTGGATAACCTGGCGGAGGTGCAACAGGCATTGAGCGAGGATCGACTTTGTTGTGGACCGATGAGTAGTTTTCTGGTGCGTAACTTAGTCGCACAAAAAACCAATGTCGCCGATCCCGTCAGTGCATCACGTACATTACTCTGGCACATTCATCGCCAGGACTGGGATGAGTATCTGTTATCGAGCTTTGGCATTCCACGAAAGCTATTGCCAGACTGCGTACCGACCCGCTACGCCTATGGGGATATCCCGGTAAACGATCAAATCATTCCGTTAACCATTGTCACCGGCGATCAATCGGCGGCCATGTATGCGACCGGAAACCTGCAATTTGAGACGGCATATATCAATATTGGTACCGGCGCGTTTGTCTCACGGCCTTCGGGATACGCATTACGTTATGCCAGACGCCTACTCACCAGCGTCATCTTTTCTGAGCAGGACGAATCCCAATATGTGATGGAAGGTACGGTCAACGGGGCCGGTAGCGCCATCGAATGGCTACAACAACAGCAACCCGTTGCCGATCTGTGGCAAAAATTACCTAACTGGCTGGACACCCTTACCGACCCACCGCTGTTTCTAAACGGTGTCTCTGGATTGGCTGCCCCCTACTGGGTAGCCGATTTTAAGACCGATTATCAGGCCGATGTCGAACCCGCCGCGAATTATGTGGCGGTGATTGAAAGCATAGTGTTTTTAATCCATGCCAACGTACAGGAGATGGTCAAATTCTCCTCGCCTCCCCAACAGCTGCAGATCTCAGGTGGGCTCGCCAAACTCGATGGCCTATGCCAACGGTTAGCGGATTTAACCCGGCTCCCTATCTACCGCCCTATTGAATGTGAGGCGACGACACGAGGTCTGGCCTACCTGGTCGCTGCCCGGCCACAACATTGGCCTGAAAATACCCATGGCCCCTGGTTTAAACCGCAAGAAAATGCCGTGCTCGATGGGCGCTTTTTGTTATGGGAACAAGCCATGTTGCAACGCATGCGTAACGATGAGCAGAATTAATCATCTGCCGGGGTTAACCGCCAAAAAGTCCAATTTCTTGATTACAGGCCCCCAAACTCTTCATTGGTAACTAGCTTAAATCATAAACAACTAAATACTGATCTGGATCACATTATTTCTATCGCCCCCCACGCGATGCTGCCGATATGGGCAACATGGTCATAAACAATTATCAGGGCTTTAAAGAGTTAAGCAACGAACAAATTCTGGCGGTAAAACGTGATGCCTGTGACGAGATCGCCAAGCGCAGTACCCCGGCTGCAGCCGCTTATTTCATTGCCATAATCGTCTTGATCATCGGATCGCCCTTTGGTTCCGATCATCCCTGGGTTATCTATCCGGCGCTCGGCATTTGTATTATCAGTTTTCTCACACGTATTATTCTTCGAGTTCGCTTTGCTGCCATTTATGATACGAGACCGCAGTTATGGAATCTTTTATTTACCATAGCCGTTGTACTCACCTCCACGACCTGGGGAGTCGTAAGCGGTGTCGCCATATATTTTTACCAGACCGCCTGGACCCCTCTTATTGTCACTGCAGCAACCGCGGCGATTTGTGCCGGTGGCTTATTTAGTCTTGGCATCAACAAACGCTTAACCCAGGCCCATATCACACTAATATTACTACCCAGCTTCGTCAGTAGTGTAATCATCGGCGGTTATGGTATTGCCGTCTATTTTCTAGTGTTCCTGGTCTATTGTCTGCTGCAAAGTCGATTTGTGCATACTGAATTCTGGAATGCACGGATCACCGCGGCCCGTTTAGATAATGAAACCAAACAACGCCTGCACAAGCTGACTTATCTCGATAGTTTGACCAATTTACCAAATCGAGAGCTATTTCAAGATCGACTGCAACAATCCATTCATGATGCCAAACGAAGAAATTCAATCTGCGGCGTGTTATTTGTTGGCCTGGATCGATTTAGTAAAATCAACGACACCTTGGGCCACCACTCTGGTGACGATCTTTTGAAATCGGTATCCGAACGAATTACGGGTGTACTGCGCGAAAATGATACCGTTGCGCGTTATACCGGTGATACCTTTGCGCTTATTATTAATAGTCTTGAAGACGAACAGGATGCAGCACGAATCGCCAATAAAATTATCGACGCCTTCGCACAACCGTTTGAGATAGCCGAGCTTGAATTGTTTATCACCACCAGTATCGGTATTTCACTCTACCCCGAAGATGGTGATGCTCATGAGCTATTAATCAAAAATGCCGAATCCACCATGTATCAGGTCAAGCAACAAGGCGGTAGCAATTATCAATACTACAAATCCGATATCCATGCTGAGTCAATGGAACAGCTACAACTCGAGGCAAAGTTACGCCATGCCTTAGAAAAAAATGAGTATGTATTGTATTACCAACCTAAAGTAAATTTACATGAAGGCACCTTATCTGGTTTTGAGGCCTTATTACGTTGGTGTCCACAAGATTCAGAAATGGTTTCACCGGTCAAGTTTATCCCTATCCTCGAAAGTACCGGCCTGATCGTACAAGTTGGCGAATGGGTGCTCCGACAGGCCTGTATACAAGCTAAGGAATGGCAAAAGGTATGCACCAAGCCCTTCCGTATGGCGGTCAACTTATCTGCACGACAATTCAAACATGATGGGCTTGCTGAAATGGTTGCCCGGGTATTGGCTGAAACTAAATTAGATCCGAAATGGTTGGAATTGGAAATAACAGAAAGTATGTTAATGGAAGATACTGATCATACGTTTGAAGTGTTACAAAAATTACAGGATATGGGCATTCATTTATCGATTGATGATTTTGGTACGGGTTACTCGTCACTGGCGTATTTGAAACGCATGCCCATCAACTCATTAAAGATTGACCGCTCATTTGTGAAAGACATTACCACGGATTCAAGTGATGCTGCGGTGGTCCAGACGATCATTGCCATGGCCCATAATCTTAACTTAACCGTTGTCGCCGAAGGTACCGAGACCGCTGCACAAGTAAATTTCCTTCGCTACCAACAATGCGATGAGACACAGGGTTTCTATTTTAGTAAGCCATTACCAGCAGATGCACTGCGCGATATGCTCGAAAAAGCCAAACACTGGTTGTCTGATGCGGCCGCACAACATATCAATGCGGCCGATAACTGCGTCGCTTTGAATTCCTGAAATTAATTTATTGTTTCATCACTAATAACGGTGAGCCCGTTGTTTTGCCTTTAGGCTTCCTTGCAAGTGTCCACTATGATGTGCATCATAATGGTGACCATGATGGCCGCGATGACCATGAGGATGATGCCATAAATGACATCCCGTCAACGAGGAGACGATAAGAATAATGAACAAGACTGGAACCAGATAACGGTTAAATATTGAAATGGCTTTCATATCATTCTCCTGATGATGAGCATAAAAGAATGATACTGGGTTCAAGCTGAACCTAATCTGAATTAGAACTTAACGCTCAGCATTTATTTCATTTCCACCTTTATATTCTCTTAATAGCTCGACGATCTTAACATCGTAATGACGGTACCATTTCTGACGCCCCAGTTGCTGCGCCTTGAGATGTTCTTTGTCCTGTTTCCAGGCATGGATGTCATCCAAATTTTTCCAGTAAGAGAGCGTTATCTCATTATCGCCTTCCGTTACTGATTGAAAATCGACACAACCATACTTTTCAAAGGCGAGGGTGCGCATTTTTTCCGCCGTTTGCGAATATTCATCATCTAAGCTTAAAAATTCCGCCGTAAAGATAACTGCATACATATTAATTATTCAGCCTTTTACTGATGATTAAAATGAGTCAGGCGCGATATCGAGGTGTATTGAACTGGTTTTAATTATTTCCGTACCATCACCAAGATAGCCTTTGACTTTATTCAAGGTTTTTTCAGCCACGCTACGATAGCCGGTTAATTTCCCGCCCATTAATCCTACATAACCCGGCAAAGTCTGATCCGTTATATATAAAGTGTCGCGCGCACGGTTAAACATACTTTTATCACTCACCGGTAATACTCTTACTCCGGCGAAGCTACTGATAATGCTATCATCATAAGCAGGGAAGTAATGTCGAGCAATGTTCTGTAAATAATCCAGTTCATGTTCTGTCGGTACGACCTTTGCCGGATCGCCCTGATAGTGAGTTTCAGTGGTACCAATCATGGTCTGCTGATACCACGGCGTAACAAACACAGCACGTCGGTCACTGGGTGATTCAACATAATAAACCCCGCGCGGGGCTGGCTGTTTAATGACGATATGTGCACCTTGCACCAACTCAATATCCGGTACCTTTATTCGTGGCGTAATTCTTTTTTGTACTTCATTATGCCAGGGACCGGTGGCGTTAATCAGAACACGACTGGTTATTTCCAACTCATTATCCTGTTCGGTATAAACAACACGATATTGATCAGCTTGATACTCGGCAAATTTAAAACTGGCCGGACAAACCCAGTCTGCACCAAGCTGAACTGCAGAATACATCACAGCACGTGTTAATTGAACATCATCCGTTTGCGCATCACTGTATTGATATACGGCTTGTAACTCATGTTCATTGAGTCCATCAAGCTGCTGCCATTTTGTTGCCGGGACTTTGCGAAAACAGGCCTGCGCTTTTAATTGACCCAGAATGGCATACAGGCTTAAACCCATAAACACCTTCCAGGAGCGGCGCGAGGTATGTTTATAAATCGGTATATAAAATGGAACTCGTTTGACTAATCCAGGGGCATTTTTAATCAATAGCTCCCGTTCATGGAGTGACTCAGCGACGAGTCCGAACTGGGCTGACTCAAGATAACGCAAACCACCATGAATTAATTTTGATGAACGACTTGATGTTGCTGCCGCTAATCCAGATTGCTCAAGTAACAATACTTTGTAACCCGCCGCCGCCGCAGCTTGGGCAACGCCGCAACCTTGAATACCACCACCGATGATACATATGTCATAGTGCTTAGTCACAATAAACCCAGTTCATTAAATTATTCATGATTAAATGCGGCCAGCATCTCAGATATTTGAAAGGTCTCGACAAACTCGACACCTTGTTGATAGACACGGTCAGCCCAATGAGGATCCACGCATTCATAGACGGCCAACCGACTACCATTACATTCCAGTTTTCCCGCTTTGGGCAGGTCATTTATATCCGTAAACATGTAATCTGGTTTTAACTTCTGGATCAAATCATTTTCCCGTTCCGCCCAATAGTCAAATACCGCACCAACGGGAAAATCACTGTTTGACTGAACGCTTAATAATGATTCGATTGAATATGAAATGATCACCGTCTGTTTTTTTATTGGAGCCAATAATGGAAGCACTTCTGCTAACATTGTATCAATTCCAAATGCCTCCAAAGCCTGGCGCTTCAATTCAACAAATACCGTGAGCTGCGGAACCGTTTTAATATAATTTACGAGTTCCGCTAAGCTGGTGATACGATTTTGCACAAACTGATCACCAAAATTTTCGCGATCAGCAACAGAAAAGGTTTTCAGTTCAGCAAGGGTATAATCATGAACGGCACCTTCAATCCCACAGATACGTTTACAATCTCGATCATGAAATAATACCGGCACTCGGTCTGAACTGAGCAACACATCAAATTCAATAAATTTTGCCCCAGCCTCTACCGCAGCCTGGATCGCCAATAACGTATTTTCTGGATAACGAAAAGCATAACCGCGATGCGCGACAAGTTGAGGATGTGACATCGATTTACCCTGTTACACTTTTTCCAAACGAGCAGGCGGCAAGCTACCAATTTCTGCAGTATTAAACCACTGTAGAAATTCTTCAACTTGTGAATCGTATTCCGGCGGCGCCCAGTCGGCAAAGTGTTTATCGTCTAATGGTGTATAGGGACCTGGCTTTACCTCAAATAATATTGTGTTTTCCTGTTTGGCGATGACAGCGTGCCAGGTCTGTTCGGGAATCTCTACGATTCGATTGGCGGCCGTATCAGCAATCGGTATTCGATCACTTAGTTGCCCATTGGCCTGGAACAATAACACATCGGCGGCACCTTGAATGACAACGAACAATTCCCATTTGCCCGCTTCTGGATGCCGGTGTGGACGTACATAAGTACCCGGTTGCATAGCAAGACACAGTCGCTGAATAGCGTCACTCTCTTTGGGATGGATATTTAAATGACTGCGCAAACGCAAAGACGATTTAGCGACGCTTGTTAACTGCTGAAGATCTTCATCCTGAATTACTTTCATGCATAACCTATAGTTAAAGTATTAAATATAGTTAAAGTATAAAAATATCCGAGTATATGTATTTCACATCTATCTAAAACATTTATATTCCAAACGTATATATCTCAGTAAGTCTAGTGGCATCTTGTTAAAAGAAAAGTACAATATCCTTTTTCAACACTATAGTCTGCGATTTATCATTATTTTGCCATAACATATTGGAATTTAACAACATGTCTGAATCAACTGTAAAAACCTGGCTTGCGAACATTGTAAAAACCGCCAGCGAGGGTGACCACAAATCTCATATGGATTTGATATCAAAAAAAATTAAGCTGGTTGGCGTTCCTGGATTTGACAGTATTGGCTATGAGTATTGGTCTAATCAATGTTTGCATGACTTTAACGATAAACTTATTGCTGAGATTCAATATCAGGGATTAAAAATTCGTGCCGAGTCGGAAGACCGAATCATGTTTATCACCCATGAAACCGTGCTCTCCAGCGATGGGACAAAAAACCAGCAAGGCATAGAATGCTTACTTGAAAAAGAAGAGGATGATCACTGGCGTTTAGTCCAACAACACCTACTGGGAGAAGATGAGACGAACCAGTTTCTCGCCAAGCTTTAACGACTATACTGATATATATGAGCGAACCGATTCCAGTTGTAATGTGTTTTTCCGGCCTGGACCCGACCGGCGGGGCTGGGATACAAGCCGATATTGAGGCAATAACCAGCATGGGTTCACATGCGGCGCCAATCATCACGGCCCATACCGTGCAAACCACTGAAAATGTCCTTCGTTTTGAAGCCCAGGATCCAATGTTGTTAATTGAGCAATCGCGGGCAATCCTTGAAGACCTGGATGTAAAAGCGATAAAGATTGGTATGCTCGCCAGTGTCGAAATTATCGAGGCCGTACACAGTTTGATCATTGATTATTCGGAGTTACCGATTGTTGTCGACCCAATATTACGCGCCGGTGGTGGTAACGAGTTAATTGAGCAGGATGCAAAAGCGGCGATAAGAGATTTAATTCTGCCGTTAACGACTATTTTAACCCCTAACAGTATTGAAGCACGTCAGCTAGCCAGTGAAGCAGATTCTTTAGCTGCTTGCGCCAGTGCGTTACAGGATCGTGGTTGTGAATATGTATTGATTACCGGGACACATGAACAAAGCGATGATGTCGTAAACACCCTTTATGCAAACCATCGTGTCATGGAAACCTTTCACTGGGATCGTTTACCGAATGAATATCATGGCTCTGGCTGCACCTTGGCTGCCAGCATTGCCGGTCTAATCGCTCATGGACTGGAACCCTTTACTGCGATAAACGAAGCTCAACATTACACCTGGCAATCTTTACAAGCGGCCTATCCTTTGGGTCGTGGGCAGTGGATACCAAACCGATTTTTCTGGGCTCGAGATGATGGTAATGATGAATAAGAAAAATAGTTTAAAAGGACTTTATATTGTAACCGATCGTCAACTCAGTCTGGATTATGGGGTGCCGACTGAAAAGTCAGTCGCAAAAGCAATCGAAGGCGGCGCGAAGATCGTTCAATATCGTAACAAACAGTCGGCATTGACGATACGCCGTCATGAAGCGGCGGTTCTTGCCGTGTTGTGTAAAGAAATGGGCACCACGTTTCTAATCAATGATGATATCGACTTAGCACTTGAAGTCGATGCAGACGGTGTGCACCTCGGTCAGAGTGATACACCTTTGTCTAATGCACGCAGGTTACTTGGTGATAATAAGATCATTGGTATTACCTGCCATAATGATTTAGATCTGGCAATACAAGCAGAACGACAAGGTGCGGATTACGTTGCCTTTGGACGTTTCTACCCCTCTATTTCAAAACCAACTGCACCACCTGCATCTATCGATGTTTTAAAGTCTGCAGCTGAGCAACTCAATATTCCGATCTGCGCTATCGGCGGCATTAATCAAGATAATGCAGAGATATTGATCAAGCAGGGGGCCGATATGTTGGCCGTGACATATAGTGTATTAGGCGCTAAAAAAGTTAGCCAGGCAGCACAGCAGATCAGTAAACTATTCCCGGAATGAAATTGGCTCACAGCGAACAGGCTAATTTAGATAAAAAGCCTGTTCAATATAAGGCTAGCCCGCTGCAGGCTCAACATTGGTTTTATGCATCCAACCAGACTGACACGGCCCCTGATAAGGTCGGGCCGGTTTAATAAACCGACTGACGCCACAATCTATTTTGTTAGAAGTTGAATAAACCACTCCTATCCATTCTTTTTTAAAACTGCACATCCAAACAGGATGACCATTTTGTATTGTATCGATGACAACGGCTGCGGCTGAAGGGGCGGCACGTACGACCGATTCATTTTGATTCAACGCGGCCTCAGAAAGCCCCAAAGTCATGCATGCATCCATATCATCATCACTCCCGACGATAACAGGCACACTTTCGTTTGCGGTTAAATGCGCTGAAAACATAATAAGACTGATCGCCAATAGATACTTCATAATAAACCGATACTCATATCCAATAATTTTCCAGATTACTCAATAGTAAAGAATATTTGACGATTAGGTAAGAAAAGAATAATGTTTCTCAGCCGCCTATTTAAGCGCAACAACCTATTTTAATAACCACTAACAGGAACCAAAATGACTCGATCTGCTGAATTATTTGCATTAGCCCAACAGAAAATACCCGGCGGGGTCAATTCTCCGGTTCGAGCCTTTAAAGGTGTAGGTGGTGATCCGATCTTCTTCAAACGTGGACAAGGCGCCTATCTATATGATGAAGACGATAAACAATATATCGACTACGTGGCTTCGTGGGGCCCTTTGATTGTCGGTCATACCCATCCCGATGTGTTAAGCGCCGTGACCACGGTCATGCAAAATGGTCTGAGTTTTGGTGCACCGACCGAAATCGAGATTCTGATGGCCGAAAAGGTCTGCGAAATCGTCCCGTCTATGGATCAAGTGCGCATGGTCAGTTCAGGAACTGAAGCCACCATGAGTGCGATCCGTCTGGCACGGGGTTTCACTGGTCGCGATAAAATTGTCAAATTTGAAGGCTGTTACCATGGCCATGCCGATTCTCTATTAGTTAAAGCCGGCTCAGGGGCACTTACGCTCGGGGTACCAACCTCACCCGGTGTGCCAGCGGATCTGGCTCAACACACGCTTACCTTGCAATTTAATGACCCTGACATGGTACGTGATTTATTTGCCAAAATAGGCAGTGAAATTGCCTGCATCATTGTTGAACCCGTGGCAGGCAACATGAACTGCATCCCACCTGTACCCGGCTTTTTAGAGACGCTGCGTGAAGTCTGCGATCAACATGGCAGTGTACTTATCTTTGATGAGGTGATGACCGGTTTTCGAGTCGCTCGAGGCGGCGCCCAACAATTGTATGATGTAAAACCTGATTTGACGACATTAGGCAAAGTAATAGGGGGGGGTATGCCGGTCGGTGCCTTTGGCGGACGTCATGACATCATGCAGGCTATCGCCCCCACCGGCCCTGTCTACCAGGCTGGAACCTTGTCTGGAAACCCGGTGGCGATGGCCGCTGGATTAAAAACGCTTGAGCTATTGAGCGAACCTGGTTTCTACAATCAGTTATCAGACCGCACCTTGCAGCTCACCCAGGGCCTGAAAACTGAGGCGGATAAAGCTCACATCCCATTAACGACCAATACCGTCGGCGGCATGTTTGGCGTGTTCTTTAGCGAAGAGGAAAAGATGAGCAACTTTGCCCAGGTTTGTGCCTGTAACATCGATCGATTTAAACACTTCTATCATGGCATGCTCGACAATGGCGTCTATCTTGCCCCATCCGCCTTCGAGGCAGGATTCGTCTCCAGCATGCACAGCGATGATGATATTAAAAATACCATCGCTGAAGCTGCCAAAGTATTTGCCTCACTCGATTAATACACGGATGAACTTTATTCAGCGTTACGTAAATAGCAAAACACTCACCAAGCTTCACAATTTGGTGATTATTAGCTACATTAACTAAATGGAAAATACCGTCGAGCTCGTCCTGAATGCAGGGGATGCATTACAGTTACAATTTTATCCACAAACCGCAAGTGACCGTGAAGAGCGTTATTACGTCCGTGTCATTGGTTACTTATCAGGCAAAAGCATTATCGCAACGGCCCCGGTGCTTGATGGTAAACTGATGTTGCTAAGAGAAGGACAGCAATTTACCGTCCGACTTATTTCAGGCAATTCCGTCCAGGCATTTATGAGTAGCCTGCTTAAAAAAACAACGGCCCCCTACCCTTATATTCACTTAAGTTACCCCCAGACCCTTGAAAGTAAAATCATACGCAAGGCCCAACGCATTAACACGAATATTATTTCCTCGGTACAAAATCTTGAACCCGGTAAAGAATCCGTCAAAACCAAAAGCTCGGCATTAAATGATCTTAGTAGTGCCGGCGCCTTGATTGTCTCTGCTGATGATTTGGGTGAAGTTGGAGACATGATCAGTGTCTCAGTCAAATTAACCGTGGCAGAAACGGATGAGTATTTAAATATTTCCGCTATTATTCGACGCTGCCTGGATAAAACCGAAGAAGATGATAAAAATCGCTATGGCATCGAGTTTCAAATTGCCGATGAACGAGAAAAATTAGTTATCCATGGCTTTGTCTATGAGCAACTAGCAAAGTCTATGGCCTAATCACTATTTATTCGTAGTGAACACCAAGATCACCCATCGTAAAAATGACCAGCAAAATAAGCGTTCATATTGAACCTGAACCTTCCATACTCGGTGACAATGTAAAATGCAGTATCGAATTTAATGATGCGGATATGCTCGGATGCAAAGCCGAAATAAATATCACTACCTGCGTTAAGGTCCATGACAAAAGTCCGGTAAATGAAACCAAAAACCTCATTCATAAAAAAATAACCATTGATCAAGCCAAAATTAGTTTTGAAATACCCGCCAGCTTACTGAGTCATTACAGTTACCTTGGCTTTGATATTGATATCGTGAGTGAAGTTTATGTCGTAGTTGACGATGCAATCTTTTTTGACTCCAAACTCACTACCCCTATCACTCGTCAAATTATTAAAAAACCGGAAATCACGGATAAAGCCGGTAGCCTGTCCTCACCACACGACCAACGCCGTTTTTTTAAGAACCTGTTCGCTTTACCCACAGATAAACGCCGCAGGGTGATTTTTGCGATGTTGATCGGCTACGCGATGATTGCTGGAATAGTATTTTTAGCCGTGCATGATTTATGGGTCGGTCGTGAACTGGCCTATCTATATACTTTATATTCGGTCGAACCTGGTGGACGTATTTTTCTCATTTTATTTCTGACCTTATTTGCCTCTATCGTGAGCTTTATTATCATGCACATAATTGTCAGTCGTTATCTATCTGGCTGGCTGAAAGTTGTGCCCAATAAAAAGCGATTTCCTGTAAGCTTTGCCGTGGATGGATCATGTCGAGTAGCAGATTTAGTTTGCGGCAAAACGTCAACGACTGTCGATAAAATCATCGTGCGAATAGTCGCCTGTAACTATGAATGCGGTCAATACACGCGCACTAACGGCTCCACGACGGAAACAGTCAATTTTACCCGGCCTATTCGAGAATTTATTTTATTTGAGAAAACCCTAAGTAATATTCCCAAAGGGATCGCGATTGAAACCTACTTAAACGATACGATTTATTTTAAAGAGATTTACAAAAATCTTTACCCGCACAACATGCTATCCACAACCCACGGTATCAGCCAACACTGGGAAGTCCAATTTTTACATGATGACTTCTACGATCACGAAGTAAATCTCAGTACCAATAATTTCTTAGCCGCCGATTTTTTTAAATAACCATGTCCGGTAACACGCATTTTTTTGATTATCTGGATTTAAAACAACAAGATTTTAGCCAAACACGTTTAATCGTCTTTAGCGGACAAAGCGGTGCTGGGAAATCGAGTTATCTAGAATATTTGGCAAACAATAATGAGAGCTTAAAAAGCTGCGCTATTAAGACACATAATGAACGCCCCATGGCCTGGAGCAAAATTAAAAGTAAAAAGCAAACACTCATTATTGACGAAGTAAAAAATCCATTCGAACTTTATTACATCATTCGCTTACTCATTAGCGGAAATACCCTGCTTGTCGCAAACCATGCACCGACGTTCTTATATAAATTAATCGGTTTATTGACCACTGCAAGACTGTTTAACATTGATCGACAAACAAAAAAAATTAATCATTATTTAAAATCACATGGCTACCAATTCAGCCAAGCAACCGTCGAAACATTCTGTAAAACGTTTGGTTCAAGTTATTTAAAATTAGAAATTATATTAGAAACCGGTGACAAACCTGATTTTGACGACATCTATAGAAAATTTATTCAGTTTAATAAAATACACGTACAAAACAATAAATACTGATTCTTTAGCCAACCGTCGATTGTTGAATCTGCAGATACAGTTCTTCTATGCGGGAAAAGATATCGTCGACTTCGAGTAACTGTTGTTTGTAATCTAACGGTAGCGGTAATAATTCGACTAAACGTGCACTTACCCATTCCAGATCATCATAATGTGTCTGCATGGTCGTGTAAGGTGGCTCAAGCTGGGAAATGATCTTTCTAAGCAGGCTCGCCATGCCCTGATATTTTTGTTGAATTTCGATAGGTTGAGTTTCGGTTAAGGCCTCTACCTCGGCAATGATTAATTGATTGTTCTTGATTTCACTGCTAATCGTTTGAAAACGACGGTTGCCGCGCAAGGTGATGCCTAACAGACCATCGGCGCGTCGGTTCCAATAGGAAATGGTGCATAGTGTCCCAACCGAATGAGTTTCTGCGGCTTGACCGACCTCACTGCCGTCCTGAATTAACACCACGCCAATCTCTGAATCGCTGCGCAGGCATTCGCAAACCATATCCAGATAACGAGGTTCAAATATTCGCAACGGTAATACTCCACCGGGGAACATAACCGTCTTCAGGGGAAATAAGGGCACACTTAACGACATTTTCTTATATTTTAACTACTCAAATACGGTCATTCTGATCAGGTACATAAGTTTTAGACCGTGATCGATGAGAATGCAAACCGATCATCGATGTTTTCGCTCAGTTTTATCAATTAATCCGGATCCTGTTCCGGATCCCGCACAGAATCAAGGCCCCAGCGTGGCATTAATTCATGCTCAATCTGGAGTTGGTCTAAAATTCGCGCGACTACGAAATCCACTAGATCATCAATTTTAGTAGGCTGATAATAAAAACCGGGGTTAGCGGCGAGTATCGTCACCCCCAATTGTGCCAATTTGTGCATATTTTCGAGGTGAATCGCCGAAAAGGGCGTTTCGCGTGGCACTATAATCAATTGACGATTCTCTTTGATCATGACATCCGCCGCACGTTCGATCAGGTTATCACTCATGCCATGCGCGATCGCAGCCAACGTACCCATGGTACACGGGCAAACCACCATGCTCGCCGCTGTATGTGAACCACTCGCCATCGGCGCCATCCAGTCCTCGCGCCCATAGACTCGAACCTGATCCGGACCGGCCTGAAATCGTTCGATGAAAAACTGGCTCAGATCGGCTGGGCGTGCGGGTAGATTTAAATCCGTTTCCATGGCAAAAACCATATGTGCCGCCTTGGAAAAAATAATATCAACCCGTTGCCCAGCCTTAAGCATGTATTCCAAAAGACGCATCGCATAAGGTGCACCGGATGCACCGGTCAGGGCTAAAATTTTATGTTGTGAATCAATCATCGTTCGTTACTACATACCTATCTAGAATTTCTCGTCTTTCCCACCATCCTTGATCGTCATACCCGTCATCCGTAATCGTCATTCCCGTCATCCGTAATCGTCATACCCGCAGGGCACATTTCCCGCGAAGGCGGGAATCCATCTACATAGATTCCCCTCGCCAGGGGAAATGTGACCTGCGGGTATGACCTACCCCAGAAGAACGGCATTCATTTCAGCCTGCGATCCTGTCAAGCAAACGTTGGTGCAGGTTTTCAAAACCGCCATTACTCATTATCACAATATAGTCGCCGGGCGCCACTGCGTCGCTGATTTTCTCGATCAGCGTCTGAGTTGAGTCACTAATCAAGGTTTTATCCGCAATCGTGGATAACATCTCAGTTAATGACCAGTCCATCTTCGCAGGTTCAAAAACGTAAACTGCGTTAGCGGCCGACAGCGATTCGGCCAATTGCTGTTTATGCACCCCCATGCGCATCGTGTTGGAACGTGGCTCTAACACCGCAACAATTTTTGCTGAGCCGACATGTTGACGTAAACCATGCAGGGTTGTCTGAATCGCAGTGGGATGATGAGCGAAGTCGTCATAAACCGTTATGCCATTTACCACACCACGAACCTCTAAACGACGTTTTATACCTTTGAAGGTTGCCAGTGCCTCAGCGGCATGCGCCAGTGAAACACCAACATGATGCGCAGCGGCGATGGCAGCAACCGCATTTTGCACATTATGTTCCCCGAGTAAATTCCATTTGACCTGCACCGATTCCAGTTGACGAAAACGAAGTTTAAATTGACTGCCATCGCCTTTGCTTAATTCTACTTGCCAGTCAGCATTATTGCCGATCATTTGTTGTTCCGACCAACAGCCCATTGCTATCACTTCTTCTATAGCGGTTTCCTGATCGGGGTAAATAATCAAACCATTGGCTGGAACCGTGCGCACCTGGTGGTGGAATTGTTTCTGGATGGCCGCCAGATCCTCAAAGATATCTGCATGATCGAATTCAAGATTATTAATCACCAAGGTTCGAGGGTGATAGTGTACAAATTTGGAACGTTTATCGAAAAAGGCGCTGTCATATTCATCCGCCTCGACGACAAAAAAAGGCGTTTCACCTAATCGTGCAGTTTGACCAAAGTTTGCCGGTACGCCTCCAATCAGGAAACCGGGGGCCATGTTGTTATATTCCAAAATCCAGGCCAGCAAACTTGAGGTGGTGGTTTTGCCATGCGTACCGGAGACGGCCAAAACCCATCGATCTTTTAACACATGCTCGGCTAACCACTGTGGTCCTGAAGTATACGACAAACCCTTTTCCAAAACGTATTCAACTGCCTCGTTCCCACGTGATAGCGCATTTCCAATAACGACGACATCTGGAGTTTCCTGAAATTGTTCAATACCAAAACCTTCGAATAAGGTAATCCCCGCCTGTTCGAGTTGAGTGCTCATCGGCGGGTAAACATTGGCATCACAACCTGTAACACGATGCCCCATGGCCGAGGCTAACTGCGCAATGCCGCCCATAAAGGTTCCGCAAATTCCAAGGATGTGAACGTGCATCAGGTCGCGACCGGAACGAGCAATGCTTTGATAACAAAACTCAAAATAAGAATTACAAACGATAGCATACCCGCATTAATTTTTGAGAGGTTAAGGCCAATATGAAAAATGTGCATATAGATAATAAGATACCAACCTAAGATAACCATAAAGAATAAACCGGCTAAGGCAATTGGCATGGAAGGCTCATTACTGGCACCATTCATAACCAAAAATACGGCTGGTAGCTGGATAAACTTGAGGGTTAATTCGACACCGGTAATGGCCGTTAGCGATTGTAGAAAGCGATCGGTCTTGCCATAAAATTTAAAAAGCAAAAAGATCACGGTAATAATTACGACATTGGCAACGACGATATAGCGAATAAAAATTCCAAAATCGAGCACCTTGCCGTCATAGCCTGGAATAAAATTCATCGCAATATCCATTGCAAATGCAAAAGTAAAAAGAAAAACAAATAAGAAGGGCGAATACGGGACATTTTGCGGCCCCTTTCTTAACAGGGCAATGTCAAAGAACAATCTAAATAAGGCTAACATTTTATCTCGTTTTTCCAGAAAGTCGTTTTCTGTTGAAAATCTACTATTTGAACCGGCAGTTTAATACAATGGTGAATATCATGAACCATTCTATTGCAATTGTATAAAGAATTGCGCGATCATGTCACCACATTAAATAATAATCTTAAGTTGAAAATACACAAATGTCTGAGCCTCAAGCAAACCTGACTACCTGCCCTCTTATCGAAACCGAGCAGGAATTGACCGAGTTCTGTGAAAAAATTGCCAATGCCGAATACATTGCCATTGATACCGAATTTGTACGTGATAAGACCTACTTTTGTAAACTCTGCCTAATCCAGATTGCAAGTCCGACGGCTATCGCATGCATCGATCCGCTCGTGGTTAAGGATCTCTCTGCACTGAAAGATCTGTTTTCGAATCCGACGCAAACCAAGATCTTTCACGCCGCTCGGCAGGATTTAGAGATCTTGTATTCAGACTTGGGGCTCATGCCTGCGCCGATGTTTGATACCCAGCTAGCCGCCACCCTGCTTGGCCTCGGTGAGCAAATCGGCTACGGCAATCTCGTTCAACACTATCTTGATATTAACCTTGCCAAACAACACGCGCGCACCGACTGGGAACAACGCCCATTAAATACCGAACAACTCGAATATGCCGCTAACGATGTACGCTACCTGATTCAAATGTATCCCTTAGTATTAAAAGACCTGCAAAAATACGGGCGACAAGACTGGCTGGAAAATGATTTTGCCCAATTACTCGATCCTGCTTTATATCAGGTCAATAGTGAACAGCTCTGGCAAAAGGTCTCCGGTAATCAGAAATTACGCCGCAAACAACTCGCAGTCCTGCAACAACTTTGTATCTGGCGCGAAGAGATCGCCATTAAAAAAAACAAACCTCGCAAATGGATTTTATCTGACAATATTGCACTTTCCATTGCCATGTCGATGCCAACATCGAAATCAAAGGTCGCCAATATTCGAGGCATAAATAAGGCGACTATCGACAAGGACTCAGAGGCGATAGTTAACTGCGTCCAAAAAGCCCTGGATACACCCGAAGAACAATGGCCAACACCACATAAAAAACGCAAACTCGATAAAAATCAGGAAGCGACGGTTGATGCGCTGCTGGCAATCAGTAAACTCAAAGCAAACGAACATAACATCAGTGTTGGCGCCATCGTCAATCGCAATGAGCTTGAGAAGTTAATATTAAAAGAACCCGAACTGGCGATAGTGAATGGCTGGCGCTTTAACTTGGTCGGTGAAACCCTAATACAATTTCTAGAAAATAATCTAAAATTAATATATATAGATAACAAACTGACGCTAATCAAAAACGAGCAATGAAAGCTGGCTACTCTTTTCCCTGGCGACATCAAAACTCATTTCAATTATTAGTCGATAGCAAGCACTTTTACCCGCCGATGCTTGCAGCGATTGAAAACGCGCGGCACTTTATAATTCTCGAGCAATACCTGGTAAGCTCGGGCCAGGTACTTGAACAATTTATTCAGGCCTTAACAAAAGCGGCGCAACGCGGCATCCAGATATTTATTTTGTTCGATGACTATGGCACACGAACTATTAGCCAGGCCGATCGCCAGCGACTTAAACAACAAAACATGTATTTTGTCTCATATAATCCTTTTCAATGGCAGAAATTATATTCCAGCATGCGACGTAACCATCGCAAGTTACTCCTGGTTGATAACAAAATAGCCTATGTCGGTGGCGCCGGTTTATCAGATGACTACCAGGCCACACAGGATAAATTAGATGATCGTAAATTAATGAACTGGCATGACATTATGCTTGAAATTGAAGGTCAGGTTGTATCAGATTGGTATCAGTCCTTTGAGCAGATTTGGCAAACCAGCAGTCCGCTTGCTTTACCAGTACCCACCGACACCAACATAAGTGCAGAGTTGAGCCAGTCGGGACGAGTTTTATTGGCGCGTGGTCCTGGTAGAAATAGCATCATTAAATCGGCACTACGCAATATAAAAAGAAGTAAGCAACAGGTTTGGATAGCAACGCCTTATTTTTTAACCACCCGAAAACTTCGACACGCCTTAAGTAGTGCAGCCAAACGTAATGTAGACGTGCGTCTGTTATTACCCGGACCGATCAGTGACCATCCCTGGATATCGCATGCGGCACGCCGCTACTACCGACGCTTACTACACAACGGGGTTAAGATCTATGAGTATCAACCTCGATTCCTGCACGCTAAGATCATTCTGGCCGACGACTGGATTTCAATCGGCTCAAGCAACCTGGATCGTTGGAATCAATTCTGGAACCTGGATGCCAATCAGGCGGTTCGCGATGAAAGTCTGGTTAAACAAACCCGACACTTATTCGAGACCGATTTTAAACTAAGCGAATTAATAACTTATCCAATATGGAAACATCGTCCCTGGCGACAACGATTTTCAGAATGGTGGGCCAGTTATGCCGTGCATATGATCCAGTGGCTTGTCTACCTTGCTTCACGAATGCGAAAATAAGTTCAAATTTGACTTTATGCTAGCCTAAAATTTCAAAACGATTCCAATATGACAGAGCAGCCAAATGGGTAATAAATTCAGTAAAAGCCTAATAAAACTCAGTCTAATTATTCTAGTCAGTATTATTTTATTCGCCGTAGGGATTCCACTCATTTCTACCATCATTGGCAGTGGTTATGAGCCTATTTTCTTTGGTGTGATGATTCTATTATTAATTGCTGGCGTGATTGTCGATCAGATCCTT
>CAMYMO010000045.1 GCA_947259425.1 uncultured Ectothiorhodospiraceae bacterium
TTTTCATCGAAGAAAGTCGTGTAGTTAATCCCGGCGCCAACATAAGGGCGGATAGTGTTCTTGGGCATAAAGTGATACTGCACGCTGAAGGTGGGTGGTAGTTGCTTTACTTCAGCGATATCACCTGATAATGCACCGGTCGCGCTAATCGTATGTGTAAATGGTGTCGCGGCTAAAAGTTCCAGGGCGATGTTATCACCAATCATATAACTTAGATTGGCAAAGGCAGCCTGGCTATCATCAACGGCAACACCGACGGTCGGCGCACCGGATAACGTGCCACTACTGTCATTTGGATTAACGCTGGCTGCACCAAAACGAACGATCCAGTCTCCTTTGTTAACGGCAAAGCTTTGTGTGGAAAGACCGATGACAACAAGACCAAATAAAACGCGAGAAAATATTTTAAAACAAGACATTCTTACTACTCCTAAACATAAATAACAAATTCAGATTGAGTTGCAAATCTGGTGGGGCGCATTGAATATTGTTTACTCCTTGATGTAACTGATGTAGATCAATAAAAATCTAAACCTGATAAAAAATAAAGATATTTAATACCGGGAAAAATGGATCTATGGCCTGAATACCAAACTGATATGGTCAGTTATAATTTGTGAGCTTTGCGGAGGAAGTTTGTTATTAATAACGTAAGTCTAAGCGCGGGGGCTGGCTTATTAGGGGGCACGTGCTCGACGAGTTTAAAAACACGACGAGCACGTTACTCGTACGGACGAGTGATATTATTGAATACGCCCCATCACTGAAAAACTTTTAACGAACGGTGTGGCCATGCGGGGATCTTTGATCATGGCACTATAGTCACCGGTTTTAAATTTGAGTTTTCCGGTAGTAAAGGCAATGCCCAATCCGGTCATGCCCAACTCTTTTTTGAAAAAGGTATTCCACTGGTCATTGCTAGCGCGTAAATCCCAGTTGAGTTGTTCATCATTATACGGTCCTGCTTCGGTCACCTGGCCATTCTCGACTTTAATGTAACCGACGGGTTTATCATCATCTTGATAGCCGTAACCTATCATCGAACTGAATCCAATTTTTTCTAATGGCTCAGTCAGCTCGGGTTCGTTGTTCCACTCGGTTTTAAATTTTGTCATCCAATCTGAATTAAATAAATCACTCATAAATATCATCCTTAAATTAAGTTGGTTTTAAAAAAGCGTTACATATAATAGGTAAAAGTGCATGTTAAATGCCGGCGAAGTATAACGAATGATAAGAATGTGTTTAAAAAAATTATGTAAACTTTTAATAAGATGATAACCCGTTAGGTTTTGATAACGAGTTATAATAATTCGTCGATTGGTTTTTTAGTCACATGTGCACAATAAGTACAGATTAGATTCAACTATATTGCAGGATGCTCGGGCGATAGAAAAATTGGAAACATTGAGCGATCCTCGATAGTATTTACTTGTTCACCTAATTTTAAAAGAGTCTTTAAACGAATGAGTCATTCTCCTGCGGGTACACTATATATATTCTCTGCACCGTCCGGGGCAGGCAAGACCAGTCTGGTGACTGCGCTGATCGAGCAAACCGAAAAGCTGGTGGTTTCTGTGTCACACACGACGCGAGCAAAACGCGAAGGTGAGCAAGATGGTACGCATTATCATTTTATCGATGTCGAGACCTATCAACAGATGGTGCAGGATAATGCCTTTGTCGAACATGCTCAGGTGTTTGATAATTTTTATGGCACGTCGCAAGCGGCCCTGGAAAAGACCTTAGCGGAAGGAATTGACGTTATCCTGGAAATCGATTGGCAAGGTGCCCGTCAGGTTCGCGAGCGGCTGGCAACTACCAGCGTCTTCATTTTGCCTCCGTCAAAAACGGCCTTGCGGGAGCGACTACAAGGTCGAGCTACGGATAGCGAAGACATTATCGATCGGCGCATGGCGGACGCCATCAGTGAGATGCAGCACTACGGAGAATATGACTATATCGTCGTGAATGATGATTTTGAGACTGCCTTGGCCGAAATCAAAGCGATTGTGACCAGTTCCCGGCTGCATGAATCCCGCCAAAAGCTCCATTTGGCGCCACTTTTGGCCCAACTACTGGCATGATCAAAGACTAATCAGTATAATTAAGAGTTCTGAATTGATGAATTCTGGTCAGGTGGCTCATTTACCGAGCTTTCACCTGAATTTTAGTGGGATTTTACTGGGATTCGAATGGCCAGATTCTATTTACTTAAATTATTGGAGTACTAAATGGCACGCGTAACCGTGGAAGATTGTCTCGACAAAGTTGATAACCGTTTTGAATTGGTCCTGGTTGCCACTAAGCGGGCCCGCTTAATTGCCAATGGCAAAGAACCGCTGGTAGATTGGGAAAATGATAAACCGACCGTAGTTGCCTTGCGTGAAATTGCCGACGGTCTGATTGATCCGAAAGCGATCGATGAACCTGAAGTGATTGAAGATGAATTCGAAGGTGGTGTCGAAATCAGTGCTGAAGACATGGAGTCGGTACCCGGTATTGAAAAACAGATACTCACCGCAGCCGGTGACGGCCAGCAGGAAGAAACGCCTTCAGCGGAAGCAACTCCTGCAGCAGAAGCAGCATCAGAACCTGCGCCATCCCCCTTTGCTGGATTGCTTGGCGGAGACAAAGAACCAGGAGCCTAGGCGATTGCCGCTCCAATTACAGATATTCGATTAGACGGAGACCTGACCGCTTTTCGTATTAGCCATCTGTGTGAAATACTCGAAGAATATCTAGAGCCCGATCAAATCGCTGAGGTTTATCGGGCTTATCTATTTGGTGCCGAAGCGCACGACGGGCAATCCCGTAAAACGGGTGAACCCTATATTTATCACCCCGTCGCCGTCGCGCGTATCCTCGCCGAGATGCGCATGGACCATAAAAGTCTGATCGCCGCCTTGCTGCATGATGTGATCGAAGATACCCCAACCGCAAAAGAACAACTCATTAATATCTTTGACGAAGAAGTCGCTGAGCTGGTTGACGGCGTCAGTAAACTTGATGTCATGGAGTTCGAATCGAAAGTTGAAGCACAGGCGGAAAACTTTCGCAAAATGATGTTGGCGATGACACGTGATATTCGCGTGATCCTGGTCAAGCTTGCCGATCGACTGCACAACATGCGAACCTTAAATGTGATGCGGCCGGATAAACGCAAGCGAATCGCTCGTGAGACGTTGGACATCTATGCACCGATTGCCAATCGTTTAGGTATGAATGCTATTCGCCTGGAACTCGAAGACCTTTGTTTCGCGGCGATCTATCCGCTGCGATATCGTGTCTTAGACGAGCGCATGCGCAAAGCGCGCGGTAACCGCAAAGAGATTGTGAGTAAAATCGAACAATCAATCCAGGGTAGATTAAAACAGGAAAACCTGGGCGGTAAGGTGATTGGACGAGAGAAACACTTATACGGTATTTACAATAAGATGCGCAGTAAAGTTTTGCCGTTTAGCGAAGTGATGGATGTCTATGCGTTTCGGATTGTCGTCGACTCTGTCGATATGTGTTATCGAGTGCTTGGTGCCGTACATAATTTGTATAAACCCATGCCGGGACGGTTTAAAGATTATATTGCGATCCCAAAGGTAAATGGTTATCAGTCCTTGCATACGGTTTTGTTTAGCCCCTATGGGGTTCCGATCGAGGTGCAAATTCGAACCGCCGATATGGATAAGGTTGCCGAAGCCGGCATTGCCGCCCATTGGTTATATAAAAGTGGCGATGAGTCTGGCAATAGTGCTCAGGTCAGGGCGCGCCAATGGCTGCTCGATGTACTGGAAATCCAGCAACATGCCGGTAACTCAATGGAGTTCCTGGAAAATGTTAAGTTTGATTTATTCCCTGATGAAGTTTATGTGTTTTCACCCAAGGGTGACATTATGGAATTACCACGCGGGGCGACGGCAGTCGATTTTGCTTACTCGGTTCATACCGATGTGGGTAATCAATGTGTGGCAGTCAAGATTGATCGACGTTTAATGCCACTACGTACCGAGCTTCGCAATGGCCAGACGGTTGAGATTATTACCTCACCTGCGGCCAGTCCCAATCCGGTATGGCTTAACTTCGTGCATACGGCTAAGGCGCGATCAAACATACGGCACTTCCTGAAAAACTTACAACAAGACGAAGCCATCCAGCTTGGTGAGCGTTTAATAAATCGTAGCCTGGAAGATTTCGGAACCTCACTAAAAGACTTGCCGAAGAAAAATGTCCTGCATGTTTTAAAGTCGTTTAAGTATAAACGTATTGAATTGTTGTTAGCCGATGTCGGTTTAGGAAATCGAATGCCGGTTATCATGGCGAGGATGTTGGCTCAGGGAGATGACGACAAATTAGAAACAGAATTGCAGTCAGTCGACACTAATAAAAAGCCTTTGGCCATTAAAGGGACTGAAGGTACGGTAGTCACCTACGCTAAATGTTGTCGTCCTATTCCTGGTGATGAGATCCTTGGTTTTGTCACCGCAGGACGTGGCGTGGTAATACATACTCACCTTTGTAATAACGTTGCAGAATATCGCAATATGCCGGAAAAATGGATCGACGTCGATTGGGGGGAGAATGTTGAGGGTGATTTCCCGGTAGAGTTGCGCACACTGGTAAAAAATCAACGTGGTGTGCTTGCTAAAATTGCCGCATCCATTTCCGATATGGATGCTAATATCGAGAATGTCGAAATGGCTGAACGCGATGGCGAACATTCTACCATCACGTTTACAATTACGGTCAAAGACCGGCATCATCTTGCGCGAATCATGCGGCACTTGCGTAGTGCCAAGCTGGTCTTACGCATAGCAAGAATTACAAAGTAATAAATTATATAAACTATTTATAAGTATATTGGAGATTGTTCATGGCAAAAGAAATCATTAAAACCAATGCCGCACCTCAAGCCATTGGTACGTATTCACAGGCGGTCAAAGTTGATAATACGGTCTATTTGTCAGGACAGATCCCGTTGATACCGGAAACGATGGAGTTAGTCGAAGGTGACATTAATGAAAATATT
>CAMYMO010000046.1 GCA_947259425.1 uncultured Ectothiorhodospiraceae bacterium
TATTACCTTATTCCGTACCCCATGATGCAGCAGAACCCTGCCAGTTTTTATTTTCAAACGGCAAGCAAAAATTAGGTTTATTAACGGATACCGGAATGATTACACCCCATATCATTCAAACGTTATCGGGGATTGACGCGATTTTGTTAGAGTGTAACCATGACCTGGAAATGTTGTTTGATGGTGAGTACCCACCCTATTTAAAAGAACGAGTGGCCAGCGATTATGGACATTTAAATAATCAGCAGGCGGCTGAGTTGTTACTAAAGATGGATACAACCAAATTAGAAAAAATTGTCGTTTTACATATTAGTGACAAAAATAACGATCCCATCTTAGCTCGACAGGCATTAGCAGAAGCCGTAGAGTGGGATTCAGATGAAATACACATTGCCCATCAATCAGAAGGTCTGGATTGGATGAGCATAAACTAGTCGGTTAACTGGACGATTATGAAAAAAGTAAAAGAACTATTTAATGGCAAGGCCAAAACGGTTTATTCAACAGAAGATAAAGATAAACTGATTTTATTATTCCGCAATGATACGTCAGCCTTCGATGGAGAAAAAATAGAACAGCTCGATCGTAAAGGCATGGTAAACAATCGTTTTAATGCCTTCATTATGGAAAAGCTATCTGAGGCCGGTGTGCCGACTCATCATGAAAGAATTCTAAGTGATCAGGAGTCATTGGTTAAATGTCTTGAGATGCTGCCGATCGAATGTGTGGTGCGCAATATTGCTTCCGGCAGTTTAGTCAGACGGCTGGGGATTGAAGATGGCCTTGAGTTGAATCCTCCCACCTTTGAGTTTTTCCTGAAGAATGATGAACTGCATGATCCGATGATCAATGATTATCATATTATTTCATTCAACTGGGCGAGCCAGGATGAGATCGATAAAATGAAATCACTCACCTTCAAGGTGAATAAGGTTTTACAGAAGCTATTTCTCGACGCCGGCATGTTGCTGGTTGATTACAAGCTCGAATTTGGACGCTTCAATGGCCAGCTTTATTTGGGGGATGAATTTACCCCGGATGGCTGCCGTTTGTGGGATGTGGAGACGCGCAAAAAGCTCGATAAAGACCGTTTTAGACAGGGGCTAGGTGGGGTAGTAGAGGCCTATGAGGAGGTTGCGCATCGACTTGGGGTTGAATTAAGTTAGATTTGTTTATCGCTTTTAAATTGATATGAAAAGCCCATTTTGTCAAAAATGGGCTTTTTTTGTAGACCATATTTCATATATGTGGGCTTCCCAAAATTTAAGTTAGATTAAATAAGGCCGATATTGTTGCTATCTGTAGATTAAATTAAATCATCCAGACTTAAATTATTGTTTATTAACTAAAAGTCAGGTAGCAAGGTAGGAAACCATGAATTTCGTAGCAAAAGTTTTATCTTTACTGGCGTTAGTTAGTATTCGTACAAAAATACTACTGGCTGCAGCGACGTTATTATCGTTATTGGCCATCGTGGCAATAACGGCATTATTAAGTTTGCATAAAACACAATCTGATGTGAATAATGTGGTGAATGTTCGACAGCCTGTGGCGATTGCCTCTTTAAATTTAGCAAATGCACTGGATAGTGCGAACTCATCATTGGGGTTTTATCTAACTAGTGGAGAGGACACGCACAAGGTTAACTATAATGCCGCTTTAGAAAATCTAAGCACCAGTATTACCGAAATCAAAGAAATGCCTGCCGTGTTGAGTGACCCGGAAACGACTGAATTAGTTAACAGTATCGAATGTACAGTTAACCTGTATAATGGATATCAGAGCAAGATGATTGAACTGGTATCGGACAGCACAAAGAATCAGCCTGGGATAGATTTTTCTGCCGCCAAGATGGCACCCATAGCTTCTGAGATTCAACAATACCTGACCCAGATGTTAACTTCGGAAGAAGCGGAGACAGAAGCAGGGCCAGAACGTAAGAGAATTTTATATGCGATTTCTGAGCTGCGTCAGAAATGGATGAACATTTTAATTAATAATCGCGCGTTTATAGCTTTTCGTGCCAAGGCTAATTTACAAAATATTGAACTCTTTCGTGGTGGTTTTGCGGCATCACTTGAAAAATTATCAACCGATGATGCTGATATTCTAACCTTTGAACAACAAGAAGCGGTTGAGGCAATACAAGCGCTCCAAATCGAATATTTTAAACTACAAAATGCTTTAATTGAATTACATGGTGGAGAGAAATGGCGAACTGATGCCTATCTGGTGCGTACCGAGATCGGGCCATTAGCATTGAGAATTAAAGGTGAGTTAGAGCAGCTTGTCGAATCACAAACGTTATCGACAGAAATGATTAGTGATGAATTACTTGAAAATGTGAGTAATACTGAAAATATCGTTTTAGTGTTATTAGTTATATCGGTGCTAGTTGGTGTTGCTTTAAGTTGGGCGATGGCAGTGATGATTACCAAACCACTCAATTCTGCTGTCGAAGCCTTAAATGACATTGCTGACGGTGAAGGTGATCTAACCCAACGCCTGGAGGTGATAGGGCGTGATGAAATTGCCCAGTTATCAACTGGATTCAATAAGTTTATTGAAAAAGTACAAGGGATTATCAGCCAGGTGGCCGGTTCAACTTCGCAATTAGCGGCAGCGGCAGAAGAAATGTCCGCGGTGGTGTTCACCACTAAAGATGGTATTCAAACGCAGCGCAGCGAAACGGATTTAGTCGCCACGGCGATGAATGAGATGGTGGCGACCGTACAGGAAGTTGCCTCGAATGCAAATAGTGCCGCCGGTCAGGCCGAGAACGCCAATCAAGAGGCCATTAATGGTAAGCACACCATTTCGAAAACAATCGGTTCGATTGAAGCGCTCGCGAGTGAAGTGAATAAGGCCTCGGATGTGATCGATGGCCTGGAAAAAGACAGTGATGACATCGGCACCGTGTTGGATGTTATTCAAGGAATTGCCGAACAAACAAATCTTTTAGCCTTGAATGCGGCGATCGAGGCAGCGCGAGCCGGTGAGCAGGGACGAGGTTTCGCCGTGGTTGCTGACGAAGTGAGAAGTTTGGCAAGTAGAACGGCGCATTCCACTCAGGAAATTCAGGGCATGATTGAGCGTTTGCAAAAAGGCGCGGGCGACGCGGTTAAGGTCATGCAAACGGGAACCAGTCAGGCTGAGGCCAGTGTTGCCCAGGCGGCTGATGCCGATAAAGCCCTGGCCGCGATTACCAATGCGGTTGGTGATATTTCTTCAATGAATGCACAAATAGCGCATGCGGCCAACCAACAAGGTACGGTGGCAGAAGAGATAAATGTCAATGTGACCAATATATCCCAGGTCGCCGAGCAAAGCGCGCAAGCGACAGAAGATCTGGCGAAGGCAAGCGATGAACTGGCAAAACTGGCCGTCGACTTGCAATCAATGGTAGCTCAATTCAAGATCTAATCTTATTATAACTGTTATCCCTTTCACACAAATTTGAATATTTTTTAGCTGTGATGCAATTAATACTTGCATCATAGTCTGTCTGTAGCGATCATTGCATTATTTAAAATCAATAATAACCGCGAGTAGTAAATCACTGTATGGCCTCACGCTCCTATACCTCAGAAGATATTGAAGTCTTAACCGGTCTCGAGCCGGTTCGTAAACGCCCTGGGATGTATACCCAGACAGAACGCCCGAATCATTTAGCTCAAGAAGTGATCGATAATAGCGTCGATGAGGCGGTGGCCGGTCATGCCAGCCAGATTGATGTCAATCTTTATAAGGATGGCTCACTTGAGGTGACCGATGATGGTCGTGGTATGCCAACCGATAAACATCCGCGCGAAAAGATTCCAGGCGTTGAAGTTATTCTTACCCGTTTGCATGCGGGGGGTAAATTCTCGAATAAAAACTATAAATTTTCCGGTGGTTTGCATGGGGTAGGCGTCTCGGTGGTTAATGCCTTATCCAAACATCTGGAGATCTGGATCAAACGCGGTGGTAAAGAATATAACATGGCGTTCGCCAATGGCAAAAAGGCCTCCAAACTGGAAGTCATCGGCAAGGTGACGCAACGTGATACCGGCACCACCATTCGTTTTTGGCCCGATAAAAAATATTTTGATTCCGTTAAATTTTCGATTTCCCGTTTAAAACATATTTTGCGTGCCAAGGCGGTATTGTGCCCGGGGTTGACGGTAAACTTCTGGGATGAGGCCAGTGGCGAAGAACAGCAATGGTTTTATGAAGATGGATTAACCGACTATCTTACCACTTCTCTCGAAGGTTGTGAGTTTGTTCCGCAACAGGCCTTTGTGGGTGAGTTTGAAGGTAATGATGAAACCGTGAACTGGTCACTTTGCTGGGTGCCCGATTGTGAAAAAAGCATTGCCGAAAGCTACGTTAATTTAGTGCCGACCACGCAAGGTGGTACGCACGTCAACGGATTACGCACGGGCTTAACTGAAGCAGTGAGAGAGTTTTGCGAATTTCGTAATTTGACCCCACGCGGGGTAAAAATATCGCCTGAGGACGTCTGGGATAAAGTCAGTTATGTCTTATCGGTAAAATTACTGGATCCTCAGTTTTCAGGACAAACCAAGGAAAAACTGACTTCACGTGAGTGTGCAACCTTCGTTTCCGGTGTGGTCAAAGATAATTTCGCGTTATGGTTAAACCAACATGTCGAGTTAGGTGAGCAGATTGCCGAATTGGCGATAAGCAGCGCGCAAAGTCGCATTCGTGCCGGTAAAAAGGTCGTTCGCAAAAAAATTACTCAAGGTCCGGCCTTACCCGGAAAATTATCCGATTGTTCGTCGCAGGATCTGGAACAAACTGAATTATTTTTAGTCGAGGGTGATTCAGCGGGCGGCTCTGCCAAACAGGGACGCGATCGAGTCTATCAGGCGATTATGCCGTTGCGAGGCAAGATCCTGAATACCTGGGAAGTGGATTCAGCTGAAGTGTTAGGTTCTAAAGAGGTACATGATATCTCGGTCGCGATTGGCGTTGATCCCGGTGTTAAGGATATCTCGCGTTTACGTTATGGCAAG
>CAMYMO010000047.1 GCA_947259425.1 uncultured Ectothiorhodospiraceae bacterium
TAGGAACTCCCAAAATAATGACGGTCGAGTCGTATTATCTGTTTTAAAGGACAGGGCGAAAAAATGTTTGCGCTGTAAGCCATGTAGTATTACCAGTAAGCCATACGCGATGGCGACCTGCATTATTTCGTCCCAACGTACCCAAAGGATATTGCCATTGAACAATGACTTGAGTTCTTCCATTCCCTGGCTGGAGCGACTCAAAATAACGACAGATAACGCTGTCGCTACTATATAGACAATACCGATAGTGACTTCACGTGCTGTTTTACCGGGTATTTTGTGCAAACCCGTAAAGGCCAGAGCGGCGAGCAATGTCGCTCCAAAAGCAAAACCCTGTGCCGTTAGACTATGTGCTTCATGACCTAGCAAAAAGGCGATACTGGCTCCTAATGCAGCAATCTGTGCGAGGGCAAGATCAACAAAAATAATGCCGCGCGCCAGCACATGCAAACCAAGGTAGGTATGGGTGATGATCATGAGAGTAGTCATCACTAAGGCGGGTAGTACTATCTGCCAGGCATCCATATTAATTTTTACCGGTTGAACTTAAAATATTAACAATTGCATCAAACAATTCAACATAAGTTTTAATAGTGGTTTGCGCGCCAACCGATTGTGGTATGACGATAACCTGAATCCCGGTCTGTTGTTTGAGATATTCTGCTGAGCGGCGTTCATAATAAGGTTCAATCAGTAGCAGTTTGATGTTTTCGTTTTTGATTCGAGTCATCAAGTTGTTTAATGAGGCGGCACTTGGTGCAATGCCGGGTTTAGGTTCGACCTCATCGACTATTTGAAACCCAAATGCGTTTGCCAGATAGATCAAAGATTTGTGGTAAGTGATAACGGGTTTGCCTTTTAAGTGTTCCAGGTCTTTTTTCCATTTCGACAACTTACGGTTAAGTACTTGCTTAAATGTTTTGAGGTTAGCCTGGTATGCCGTTGCATGTCCTGGATCCAATTGGACAAGGCGTTTAGCAATCGCGTTGGCGATGTAAATACCATTTGCGGGATCCAGCCAATAATGTGGGTTGCCTTTAGTATGCACATCGCCCATGGAACGATCTATCGGTCCTTTGGTTTTCCCTAGTAAGGGTACGACCCGGGAAAGATCAAGATAGCCAGGATTGCCCGGCTGGATACGATGGTTTCGTGCTGACTGTAATAGTGGAGGTAACCAGCCGATTTCCATATCTGCGCCGATAACAACTAATAGATCGGCACGATATACACGTCGAATCATGCTTGGCCTGGCGACCGCGAAATGTGGATCGCGGGTGCCAAGTGTCAGGCTGTGTACATCAACATGTTCACCACCAATCGCTTTTGTAATGGCCGCTAAATCCTGCGTTGTGGTTTCGACTTTCAGGCCTGCAGAAGCCGTTGAAGCGGATAGCGAAAGCACAAAGAAAATCGTTAAATAGGAAAGTATTTGAAATAAATTGTTCATGTTTTTATCCTAAAACCGATGAGCCATGTGACTGCCCAGGCTGAATTCAAATTGTAACCAGACTGAGTCGGCGGTCTTTTCGGCCAGGTGTTCTGTTGAGTCATGGTTATATTGCAAACGTACTTTACTGTATTCACTGGGATACCAGGTTAGATTGGGTGAAATGCGCTTACGGGTATCGCGCAATGGATCGGTGCTGGTGTCACCATCTGCGCTAGCGTATTCATAACGTAGACCGGCAACCCAGCCGGGTTTGAACCCCCAGGTGGCCTGGGTAAACATACCCCAGTCCCTTAATATTTCACGTGTTGGATCACCCGGGTCACCTGCCTCATAACGGCGTTTTAATACTTCAGTATGCCAGGCAACAAAAGGATAACCGCGCTGGCTTATGGTTGGTTGCCATTTGAGATAAAGATCGGCACCGTAGATCTCGGTATCGGTTGTGTAACCACTGGCATTTGGACCCCAAAGACCGGAAAGCCCAACATTCATACTGGTTGTGTCTGATAGATCGAGACCATTTAACCAACGAATGGAATACAATAGATCGCCTGAGCTGCGTGCATCCCGGTCAATTAGCGTATGACCACCGATGTCTTCACCTGGTGCATTTAAAAAGCTGGTGACGGTTTCACCTTTTGGATTTTGCATACCAAAATATAATTCCGAGTACCAGTCGATGGGCATTAACCACGAAGCACGTACACCCTGGCTGCGCAATCCATCACCGCCAAAAAATCGAGAGAGGACCACCGGTTGATCGACAAAGTCCCAGCTGTGAGGGTGTAACTTATTTTGACGACCAAATTCGGTAAAATACTGTCCTCCCTTGATTTGTAAACCACCTGCTAAGTTACGGGTAGTAAAAAAAGCTTCTTCCAGTTCAACAACCGTTTCACCGTCCGCATTAACTAAGAAAATAATACTGGCTTGCGCATCGAAATAAGGATCTACCGTTGCACCAATAGAGAGTTCAACATTTTGCACGGTGAAACCGTTCTTATTAGGATCGTGGCCACCTGCCTGTAAATGTTCTAATGCGGCATTGTCTACACTGGAACCACCTGCACTGAACAGACCCGATAGACCAATTTTTAAAGGACTGCTGTTGCTTGAAGGGTTGCTAGCGCTGTTGGATTGAGTTACCTGTTCTTCTAATGCATCAATTTGTGTTTGATAATCTTGTTGCTGTGTCTGCATTTGTTGACGCAGTTCTTGCAGTTGTTTTTGGATAGCCTCATTGTCTTCCTTGGCCTGTAAAATCGTCGGCTGAAATGAAAGAATGCTGCTGACAATGAAGATTGCCAGCATTGGCTGACGTTGCGAAAGCATACTAAACTCCTTACTTTGATTATTTGTTCACACCGACACACACAGTAAATACTATGTTTGCCGTGGATAAAAATTGAATATAAAAATAATCAGTTCAAAGGAGGAGCGCGTGCACCCAGTATGTACCGGGGAGATTGGTTGGTTCGTATAACGGCTGGGATAATAACGATAGAGCTTAATAATAGAAGTGGCGTAAATAATATGAGCTTAGCCAAATCAACGATAGGGACGTTCCCTATCCGACATACCTGACACTCTTCGTGACTCGTCGTATCGCCTGAAAAATCGATTTCATGGGTGGCGACATGCCAGGCAGCAAACAGCATCGCCAGGATTAAAATAATACCAACAAAGCGATTTAGCTTGCTGTTATTGTTTGAGTGGTATGTGTTCACCATGCTTGGATCATATCATCCATCGTTTATCGTTAACACTGCAGAAAAAGTAGCGGCGCGAACTGGCTATGACTCCTATTTTTGAATCAAATTAGACTTACATCAAGGCCTGTAGGGAATTTATCTAAAGTCCAGGTTACCAGTTGTAAATATTTAATGAATGGACGGGACGAGCGATCCTACCGGACCTGGCCGAGGTCAGTTTCTTGGCGCCTGCTTCGCCCCACCTCCTGCATGGCCCAGGCCCGTTTCTCGAACGTTAGCCGTTCTCACCTTATCCGCGCAGTCGTCGACTTCCAGTCTCCCTACCTCGTATCCAATCATTCTATATATATGGTAGCTGTCCCAAAATGGTCCTAAAAACCTATCGCCCGTCTTAATCACCAAGGCTCCCCAAAATAGCTAATAAAAATCAATTAGTTAGTGATATATGAGCGGGGCCGGTGCTGAACTTCGGATTTATTTCGAAATGATGAGGGGATTTAATCAGTTTTGTCGCTTAATCAAATGAAGCATGACAATTATTAAATCCATGAGAAGGGCAGAATTATGAAGACTAAATCATTCAATTTTATCGCGCTGGTCATCGGTCTTGCTATGACCATCACGGCTTGCGGTGGTGGTGGCGGCAATCCAGAACCGGAAGGTAATGTATCGGTCTCCGAACTCAAAGTGCTGACCGACAACCCTGAAATTTCCTATCCAATGGTAGTTGAGGTTGAGTTAGCGAGTGATGTCGAGGGGGACGCGGTTAGCGTGTCTTTTTTCGCGGTTGAGAAAAAAGAGGATCCGGAAGAGGACGCTCGACAAATCCCGTTAGCAACGGTAACGATTGAGAATGTTGTTAGCGGCGGCGGACCTTATGAAGTTGAATTTAATATTCCGGCCAGCGTCGAATTGCCCGGAGATTATTATGTTATGGCCATTGTTGATGCGGCCGATGAGCAACTTGAAACCGATGAAGAAGATAACGTCGCCACTACCGAGGTTACTTTTTTTGCTCCGGTCGATCCTAATCTATTAATTACTGATTTAACGCTTGATCGTGCTTCCCTGGAAATCAGCACACTATCTTATGAAGATCAGGTCAATGAATTAGACGGTAACGTTTACAATGCTGACGCCAGTGCCACATTGACCGTCGGCTCAGATGGTTTAAAAGTCGATGAGACCATTGATATTGAAGCCTTTGCAAAATTAAGAATCAGGCGTTCCGATGAAGGGACAATCCATGAGGTACCGCTTTATCTTTGGAATTCCGATGAACAACGTTATATGAACGCCTATGGCATTGATCCTGGTGGTAACCCAAGTACAGTGGAATGGCTATCACTGGGAACGTTTAATCCACAATTGGTTACCCAGGGTTCGGAAGTCGAGGGGGAAATTACCCCGGAAGGTGTGACACTTGAAGATGTAGGTCGTAATTCAACATTAATGAGTTATTATTTTCCCGGCAGACTCGGTAGCGAGCTGGCACTGGCGATGCGCTATAACTGCACAAAAGCCGGCGTCTTAAATGCACCACTTCCTCGTGCCCCGACTGAACCAACCTTGCCACCGCCCGATCTGACTCAAGAGGCGATCGATGCCTTAAAGCTATTTTTAAGCAATTACCCAAAAGCGGCAAACTGTGATGTCGCGACAAATGAAATGTTGGCAATGGATGTCACGGATTTTGCGATTTGTGTTGAAGTTCGTCCTGCGGATCAACAGATTACCGATGCAAAACCCGCCGATAATGAAGTGTGTTCATCTCTGGCGATTAATCTGCCGCCGGTTGAATCAACCGTTCTTCCCGCACCTGACTTAGACGGTTACACACCTCAATA
>CAMYMO010000048.1 GCA_947259425.1 uncultured Ectothiorhodospiraceae bacterium
GTTTTATCGTGAATATGCATGCGGTATTCAACAAAATCAGCTTTATCAGCAAAATGCAGGAAGGGGTTGCCGTCAATTTCTGCGCCAATGGTTGAGGTAGGGGTTACCGAATAGTTATGTCCAGGCAGGATTTGGGTTTCTTTTGGCATGTTTCGTGCGATACGTTGCAAAGTCTCGTGCATGATCTCCGGATCACCGCCACTGAGATCACAACGCCCGCAACCAAACACGAACATGGTATCCCCGGTAATCAGATCATTACCAAGTTGATAACACGCCGAGCCAGGTGTATGTCCAGGTGTGTGTAATAGTTTGATTTCGGTATCACCTAAGCGGATGAGGTCACCGCCATGATGGAGTGCAGCGGGGGCTAGCTCTTTTCCCCAGAAGTCGGCCTCGGCCTTGGCTAAATGCAGTTGGGCGTCATAGTGTTCCAATACTTGTTCAATCCCATTAATGTGGTCATGATGAGAATGTGTGAGCAGGATATCGGTGATAATCACATCAGACTTGCGGGCCTGTTCAAGAATGGTCGGGACGTCCCAGGCCGGATCGACCACCGCCGCTCGATTGGTTTTTAAATCTTTTATCAGATAGACAAAATTTTCCATCGGACCCAGTTCCATGGTCTCAATCTGATAACTTTGTTCGGTCATAGCAACATCCACAATATCTTTAATCCGGTCGAGTTACTATTTTAACCTAACCTCGGTAATTGGCTAGTGATAAACTAGCGGTTTATAACAAACAAGAGAAAAGTTGGCATGAAACCGGAATTTTGGTTACAACGTTGGGAAGAGAATAAGATTGGTTTTCATCTTGATGAGGTCAATCCTCACTTAGATAAACATTGGATAAAATTAGGTATTGGTCCTGGTTTTCGTGTCTTTGTGCCATTATGCGGCAAGAGTGTCGACTTGCGTTGGTTGGCCGAACAGGGAAACTTTGTCGAGGCGGTTGAATTATCCGAAGCCGCAATTCAACAATTTTTTACTGAACAGGAAATAGACTATCAACGCCAGCAACATGGGGAGTGGATTGTTTATCAATCCGATCAGATTCGTATCTGGTGTGGTGATTTTTTTCAGCTGACGGCTGAACAACTCGGTCCAATTGACGCCGTCTATGACAGAGCGGCATTGATAGCCTTACCTTCTGAATTACGTCGCGATTATGTGAACCATCTGGTCAATTTAGTCGGTCCGGTACCGCAATTATTGGTGACATTGGATTATCCACAGCAACAAATGGCCGGTCCGCCGTTTTCCGTAGCAAAAGATGAAGTGCTGAATCTTTACCAGGATCATATCGATATTGATAAAATATTAACCATTCAAACGGATGTTTTGCCCGAACATGGCCATTTTGCCGATCGAGGCTTGACCTCACTATTTGAATGCGTGTATTTAATGCAAGTATTGAAAAAATAAGGCATTGATCACACTTTTAAACTCTTAACTAAAATGACCGATATAAAAATACAACAACTAGCATTTGGGGTTACTACTTTGGCACGCGCACACTATCAAATCGGTATGGCCTTGTTTG
Organism: uncultured Ectothiorhodospiraceae bacterium; assembly: GCA_947259425.1. GTDB lineage: Bacteria > Pseudomonadota > Gammaproteobacteria > UBA6429 > Thiohalophilaceae > SZUA-24. The sequence goes on from CAMYMO010000048.1 coordinate 1,549, forward strand.
TATTGCTAATGTTCCTTTGGGCGCAGAATGCAATGGCGGCAAAGTTCTTTGTTTATCAGCTACCCGATGGTTCTCGGGTGATCAGTGATCGACCGATATACAAAAAGACCCACAAGCTGATTACCAAACGGCGTAAGGCTGAGGGTACCGGTCAGATCGTTTCCAAGCGCTATAAAAAACGTCCTGCACCATTAGCAAAATGGGATGGCTTGATCCATGAAGTGTCACAACGGCATAGTGTCGATGTGGCGTTGGTCAAAGCGGTGATTCACACCGAATCGTATTTTAATCATAAGGCCAAATCGCATGCTGGTGCGCAGGGGTTGATGCAACTCATGCCCAAGACTGCAGCAAAATATGGCGTATATAACTCTTATGATCCGACCGCCAACGTCGAGGCCGGGGTAAAGCATCTACGTTACTTGTTAAAAAAATATCCGAAAAATATTAAACATGCACTGGCCGCGTATAATGCTGGCGAAGGTGCGGTTTATTATTACAATGGGATTCCGCCCTATAAAGAAACTCGCAACTATGTACGTAAGGTATTAAATTATCGTGAGTTTTATCGTCAGGTTTACTAACAACCCGACAAACCAATTTAAATCTACGTAGTACTATTCTTGTTAGCTTGTATTCCTTGAGCTTTTGATTTAATCGCCATGTTAGAATGATACTTTGATTGAAAAGTATCGTTCCGGCACGCTATGGCGCAAACTCGAAAAATCTTACACGTCGATATGGATGCCTTTTATGCCTCGGTTGAGGAGCGAGAGAATCCTGAGCTAAAAACGAAACCAGTGGTTGTCGGTGGCACCGCGGAAGGTCGTGGCGTGGTGTCGGCGGCAAACTACATTGCGCGAAAGTTTGGCATTCACAGTGCGATGCCGATGATACAGGCTCAACGTCGATGTGCAGAGTTGGTTCGGTTACCTGGGCGAATAGATTTATATGTGCAAGTATCACATCAGATTCGAGAAATTTTTTCTCGCTACACGCCGCTGATAGAACCTTTGTCATTAGATGAGGCCTTTTTAGATGTCAGCGCCTCTGAAAAATTATTTAGCAGCGCCGAGAACATCGCCCAAAAGATTAAAGATGATATTTTGCATGAACTGGAACTGGTGGCTTCCGTTGGATTGGCGCCCAGTAAATTCATCGCCAAGATAGCCTCGGATGTCAACAAACCCGATGGCATGGTGATCGTTGATCCTGAAGCTGTGCAGGCTTTTTTAGATCCATTACCTGTCAGTCGTATCTGGGGGGCGGGCAAGGTAACTGTCGCGGCCTTTGATCGAATGGGCATTCGCACGATCGGTCAGCTCCGTCGTCAGTCACAGGCCTGGTTGTTATCACAATTTGGTCATTCAGGTGAACATTTATGGAAGCTGGCAAATGGTATTGATGATCGTGAGGTTAAAAGTGAAGGACAGAGTAAATCCATTTCCCACGAAACCACCTTTGCTATTGATATTGGTAATAAAGACATCCTGGAAGCCTGGTTATTACACTTAACTGAACAGGTGTCATGGCGTTTACGCAAACACGAGCTTAAAGGCAAAACCATAACCTTAAAGATTCGCCATCATGATTTTAAAACCATTACGCGTTCACAGAGTCTAAATCAGCCCACGGACAGTACTGACCAGATTTGGCAGACGGTTCGCAGCCTGTTTAATCAATATTGGAAAGGTAATGTCTCTATTAGATTAGTCGGAATGGGGGTTACGGGTTTGTATCGTCATGATCAAGTTATTGAACAAGGCGACTTGTTTGTGTCACCAACTAACACTAAGATTGATCAGATTGCGGATGACATCAATGCCCGCTTTGGTGCGATGACCTTACAACGAGGGCGGAGCAAGAACCGAAAGAGTTAATTCGGTGCTAATTTATGTCATTCTCACGGGACACTATTCCCGCACCAATCGGGCAGAAACTCGGTGGGAATCCACAGGTTTATAACGCTAAGAATTTATTTCTGGATTCCCGCCTTCGCGGGAATGACGGCAGCCCACGAATGGCGGTAACTAGAATTTACATAATGTTTCACAGTAAGGATTAAGAGATGGACTTAAACACTCACGATGGCGTCGAACAAACTCCCACGGCGATTTATTTAAAAGACTATACCCCGCCAGCCTATTTTATAAACGAGATAAAACTCGAGTTTGATCTCGCTGCGGAAAAAACCATTGTTATAAATGAGATGCAGGTGCGTCGGAATAGAGATTCAAACGCTGCAGCCGACTTTATTCTCGATGGTCAGTTAATGGATTTGATTTCAATAAATCTTGATGCAAACAAATTATCTCCAGCTGATTATACCGTTAACGATGAACAATTGATCATTACGAATGTTCCTGAAAATTTTCATATACAAATCGTCACCGAAATACATCCTGCTAAAAATACCGCACTTGAAGGCTTATATGCATCAAGCAGTATGTTGTGTACACAATGTGAAGCTGAAGGCTTTCGACGAATCACCTATTTTCCGGACAGACCGGATGTAATGAGCCGTTATCAGGTTAAATTGGTGGCAGATAAAAAAACCTATCCGGTTTTATTATCCAATGGCAACTTAATTGATTCGGGTGATGTTCCGTCAAATGATCAAACTCAACGCCATTTTGCCGTTTGGGAAGACCCCAGTTTAAAACCGAGTTATCTTTTTGCGTTGGTGGCCGGAGATCTAGCACATATCGAAGATCATTTTACCACGATGTCTGGTCGTAAAGTCGTGTTACGGCTTTATACCGAAGCTGAGAATATTCATAAATGCGATCACGCGATGAACAGTTTAAAACAATCCATGTTATGGGATGAGCAGACCTATGGTCGTGAATATGATCTGGATATCTATATGGTCGTCGCGGTGAATGATTTTAACATGGGCGCAATGGAGAATAAGGGGCTTAATATCTTTAATGCCTCCTGTGTCTTAGCCTCACCTGAAACGGCGACCGATGACGATTACTATAAAATACAAAGTATTATTGGCCATGAATATTTTCATAACTGGTCGGGTAATCGGGTTACCTGTCGGGATTGGTTCCAGTTAAGTTTAAAAGAAGGTTTTACCGTGTTCCGTGATCAGGAATTTTCTTCCGATTTAAATTCACGTGCGGTACAGCGCATCGATGATGTTAATGTGTTACGTATTCACCAGTTTGCCGAAGACAGTAGCCCAATGGCTCATCCGGTGCGCCCGGATCACTTTATCGAGATCAGTAATTTTTATACCGTCACGGTATATAACAAAGGTGCAGAAGTGGTACGCATGTTAAATAACCTGGTCGGCCGAGAAGGTTTTCGTAAAGCAACTGACTTATATTTCTCTCGCTTTGATGGGCAGGCGGTTACCTGTGATGATTTTGTTGCCGCGATTGAGGAAGCAAATAATATTAATCTGGATCAGTTTAAAAACTGGTATAGCCAGGCGGGCACCCCTGAAC
>CAMYMO010000049.1 GCA_947259425.1 uncultured Ectothiorhodospiraceae bacterium
AAAGTAAGTCACTGAAACGATGATAAAAAGCATTTTATTGGGTTAATTATTTTCATGCGGGCCGTGCAACGAGAGTTGGAACGACCTGTTGTAGATAAAAAGTGAAGATGGCAGAAAAATAAACCTGTCTCCTTTGTTGTAGTAATTGAAAATATTTTTTAAACAAAACAAAAAAGAGTGGTTCCAATGAGGAAATTATTTAGTAGATTCTTTATTTGCGTGTTTCTGGTTGCATTATCACAACTAGTTATGGCGGCGGATTTGGCAGGGAATGTTACTGCTATTTGGTTGGCACCTAATAGCAACAAGCTTATGTTTAAAATAGACTCCCCAGCTAGCACAACAGTTTGCCCGCCAGGAAATAGTTGGTATGGTTTTAATATCGCATTGCCTACTTCCCATCCTAATTTTCCTTATTATTATGGGTTACTTACAACATCAATGTCTAAAAATATCGCCGTATACTTAGGTGGAATAAGTATAGGGTCCTCCGGTTTCTGCGAGGTAACTGAGAATAACTATGGGATTGTACTTACTAAGTGATAAGGCCCAATGCTACAGAATTACTGGGTCGGACCAAAGTAAGTCACTGAAACGATAATGAAAAGACTTAGGAAAGACTTAGGAAAGACTTAGGAAAGACTTAGGAAAGACTTAGGAAAGACTTAGGAAAGACTTAGGAAAGACTAATAAAACAGGCTTAGAACGGTGTTTTTGCTATCGAAAACTGTTATGTTTAAAAAATTATAATGAGGAATTACAAATGAAACTAATTAAGATTTCTATGATTTTTTTGACCGTAAACATTATTTCTATTTCAAATGTTTTAGCCGATCACACCGGTGTAATTACACTGTATACCCTAACTGCTCAGGCTACCAACCAAGATCGTGGCCCATGCATTACCATGAGTCCAGCTATCCCTGGTAGCGGCTATGCATGTTTATATAAATCGAATCTTCTATATAAAGAACTAAATGCGCTCTTATTAGCTATGTACACAACAAAGAACTCGAGTTGTGGAATTGAGTGGTCAGGTGATGATGTAAGTGGTCATAAAATATTGGCAAATATTAATTGTAGATAGACATGTCTGAAAAACATAACAATGCAATCGACTTCGCGCGCAGAAGATGCGCGCCGACATATCTGGGTCAGAACACAATAAACGCTAATATAGACGTAATTAACCGGGTCGGACCAAAGTCAATAATTTAAACGATCCTAGAAAAGGCTATTAAAACAGGCTTAAAAGGGTGTTTTGAATATCGAAAAGGGCTGTTTAAGAAAAAATCATGGAAGTTTAGGATGGTAATTGAGAGTGACTAGGGAACTAAATCTTCTACCTTTGTGCGCCTATTAAATAGGTCAAAATTGAAAATACTACATTGATATGTAGGAGCAAATAATGAATAAATTATATTTGAAAGCATTTATCACATTTATATGCATTGCATTTAGTACTATTTCATCTGGTGCAGAAGGTTGGGCTTGCTCGGCTAGTGTCGGCTGCAATATAGCAAGCGCCCCTTCACTGATGGTTAACAAAGGGGCAGGTGTAGTGATGCTTAAGGTTGATAATGCTAACTACACAGATATTGTGGGGTGCAATTCTAATCATGTTATTGATATAAGTGATGAAATTGGTAAAGCCATGCTTAGCATTGTGCTAATGGCAAAAGCAACGCAGAAAAAAGTGGGCATCTACCTTGATAGTAATTATCAGGTTTCTGGTAATTGTATTATTAGGGATTTACGGTTAATTGATTAAAAACAGAAAATTTGAGGTCCAGGCAAATAATTGTTTGTGAGTATTTATATAAAGAATTGATATTTAACTAAGGAGTATACTATGGGTAAATTTGTTCCATCAATAGCATTGTTTTTATGTCTGACAAACATGGCATACGCTGAATATTTCTTAGTGAATGATATGAGTTTGATCAAATATGAGATGGGTCCAGATGGTCGAGTTTATTTTAGAAACCTGAATGAATATGATGCTCGATTTCAAGGCTGTTGTTATAACTATTACCTTGATACCGACACCTCTGGTGGAAAAGTAATTTGGTCTACCATTATGACAACCATGGCAATGAAACAACCGCTTTACATGCATGGTTCACCTGCTGCAACGCCGTCAAAAATAACACATATTAGTAAATATCAATGAGTAGAAAACTGAGGTCAGAGAAAACCTTTGTTCTCGGTACAACTAATATAATATTGGAGCCGGTATTTATGGCTCGAGAAGATAATCGTAATGGCTCATTTTGCCTAAAACGAAAATAAGCGATAAAAGTGTTACTGGCGAAATAATATGGCAAGGATTAATTGCAGGGTCTAACCAAAGTAAGTAAAAGCAAAAATTAACTAAAAAGGAATTGTAAATGAAACTGTTAACATTGCTGATTGTATCGCTAATGGCTATTAGCACGCAATCGTATGCGGCAAGCGAACAAGTACCAGCCGATAAAACAATCATTAAATTAAGTGTATATGAAAACGATGTCGTCGTGAAATTTACTCCCAGCTTTGCAAACACACAAGGGTGCCCTGAGTCTGCCCAGGATGCGTTTATTATCGATATGGATAATAATTTAGGTAAAACTTTATATGCGGCCGTTTTATCTTCAGCACAAACAGGGGGTACCGTTGGTTTTGGGATAAACGGTTGTAAAGGGCATCCCAAAATATACCGGGTCGATCAGGTCTTTTAATGGGAAATCTATATTTAGCAGAGCAAATTATATTTATCTTAAGAAATTGAAAAATTCCATGGTTAAATATATTAATTTTATATGAAGCTTATTGCCGGAGAGGTAAAGATGAAAAATATCAAATTTGGGAATTTATTTGCAATAATGCGCGTTTTGTTCATGGTAATAGTTTTTTCTTCTCCAATAACTGGCAATGCTGCAAAATGTGTAGCTAAATTGATTTAAATCAATACTAGAATACAACATACGTTTACTTTTAAGACAAGAGCTCAATATTATAATATAGTAAGTATGTGTAAAGTCGTATCAGTATAATTTTATTTCAGTGTCACTAGTTCCATTTTAGATTTTCAATTGTCACAGTATTGATGCAGGAGATACGCTAAATGCGAAATTTCACAAAGTTGTTAATAAGAACGGTTGTCGTGTCGCTCTGCTTACTGAGCACACTGGCGTTTGCGACCGGATTTCAAAGTGGTGATTATCAAGTATACACGGCGGATATCAATGGTGATGGGGATGTTGATATTTTGTTACGCGGCACATTAGTACCCATTGCGGTGGATGATTTGATGATTTTCATACCGTTACGACAATCGGTAATTATTCTTTCAGACGGCAATGGTGGTTACTACATTGATAGCGCTCCATCACAGAGCATGCTTAACAATACATTATGGACGAGTGGTGGTTACGAACTGCTCTCCGGGGATTTCCAGGGTGATGGTAATAATGATCTTTTGCTGCGTGCACTAACACCGGGAAACTCAAGTTTTATACTAAGTTTTACAACTGGTCAAACGGCACCTACATTGTCACAAGAACTTTCACCGGCCGTTTTTGGCTTAGATTTTGGAGCAGAAGGTATTGATGTGACACTACCAGACGTGAATGGTGATGGTCGTAGTGATATCCAGGTTAATTTAGATGGTCAGATTCTCGCAGTATTACTATCTGACTCTAGCGGTATGTTCATCCCCCGCAGTGAGAATGACAAGAAGGCTACTATTGATGCGGTGTGGGCAGGATTGCGTATCTCCTTGGATGACGGTGATGCTACTGCTGCGCTCCAGTTTTATTCGATAACGGCGCAGGGAAAATATTCACAAATCTTTACTGACCTGGACACAGCGATAACAACAATGACAAGTTTTTGGTCCAGTGCAACACCAATCAGTATCACGGATAATTTTGCAGAATATGCCATTCGGCAGACGGTAGATGGTCAGACCCGCTTGCATTTAATCCGGTTTATGCGTGATGACCAGGGCCGCTGGCTGATTGAGGATATGTAATGCTTGTTCCTGAATCTAAAAAAACCGGTAGCGACTCCCGGATCAGGATTAAATTTAGGTGGCTTGTGCTGATTATTGGTGCATGCATAGTGTTACTTATTCTGGTGATCAGTACTGAATTTTATTCATCCGATCCGATTCGTGGCAAAGTGATCGATGCCAGGACAAATCTGCCAGTGGAAGGTGCCATTATCGCAGTGGATTGGCTGGTGGTCGGTATGGAAGGAAGCCATGCACAACAACTTGCGGTCCAGGAGGCGGTAACAAATAAGGACGGCTATTTTGAAATACCAGGATGGGGGCCAAAGCTTATGAAGTATGGATTATATACGGTATTGAGAAATAACGAACCCACCCTGCGCATATTTAAGTCAGAATATGTTCCCATAGTGCAACATAATCAAGTGGTAGGCAAACAACATCGTCGTATGTTAAATAATCTTGAGGTTACTTTTAATAACAAGATCTTCAAATTAGAGCCTTTTCAAAGTTCTGTAAAAGAATATGCTTCAAAAAGTAGAGCACTCGAAATATCAATGAACAGTATCTACTCTGCTATGTCGAGATTATGTGGCTGGACGTCGTTGCCTCGATTTTTTATTGCATTACATGAGCAGGCAAATATTTTTAGAGATCAAAACATCAAAACTAATCTGCTTACTTTAGATGAAATAGGTTCAAGCCATTGCGGATTCGCACGCGAGGTGTTTAAGGAGTATATACATGAAAATAGCAAATAAATTACTAACTATAATTGTGCTATTAATCTATTGCCATCAGCTGGCCGCATATGAAACGTCAACTCATCGAGAATTATCCATTTTTGCGGCTAATGCATCCATTTTATCAAGAGATCCAACATTACTGAGTGACTTAGGCATGGAGCCCTATACTTCACGAGATTACTTTGAAACAGATGTCCGTTTAGGTGGAATAGTAGGGACACCCCAAACTGCAGCTAATCTTATTGGTCTG
>CAMYMO010000050.1 GCA_947259425.1 uncultured Ectothiorhodospiraceae bacterium
GAGAAAAAAGTGCATCTGGAAACCTGGGTTAAAGTGCGAAAAGGCTGGGCAGATGATGAGCGCGCACTGCAACAACTCGGGTATATCGATGAGTTCTAAACTGAAGTTTTGATCTGGCCGGTTAAATAAAACAATGAACTCCAGGGTAGCTAATCAATACGAAGATGAAGCATATATCCTGCATACACGTCCGTATAAAAATTCCAGCATGCTGGTTGAGGCCTTTTGTAAAAATAGTGGCCGACATAGCTTTGTTGCTAAAGGGGTTAAACGAAAAAATTCTCCCATGCAAGGCTTGGTAGAGCCTTTTAATACGCTCTATATAGTATGGGGTGGTCGTGGTGAGTTAAAAAACCTCTATAAAGTTGAATCGGTTCCACCTTCAATAGACTTACAGGGTGATTATCTGTATGCAGGATTTTACCTTAATGAATTGATTATGTACCTATTGCATAAAGATGAAGCGCATACGCAATTGTTTATGAATTACCAGGATTGTTTAATCAACCTGTCGGCAAAACAGCAAACTTCCGTGACATTACGATATTTTGAGCTGGAACTACTAACCGAGCTGGGCTATGGGGTTAACATTCAAAGTGATGCCCATACGGGGGAGGTGGTTGCTAAAGATAAATTTTATCAGTATGACTTCGAGCTCGGAATTAGCGAATATCGAGGCGATGATCGTTCAGTATTGCAGATTTCTGGCGACACATTATTAGCTTTAGAAAAAAGAGAATTAAGCAGTGAACAACAAATACTCGAAGCGAAACGATTATTACGCCGCATTCTGGAGTTTCACCTGGAAGGGCGGCCGATCAAGGCGCGCGAGTTCTTTATGCAGAAAAATAAAATTTCTTTGTTTCAATAAGCATAATTCAATATACTGTTGTCCTGGTTCAGAAAGATGAATACACATACTATGAGTCACCCAAATCATTCAATCTTACTCGGGGTTAACATTGATCATGTTGCAACGATACGTCAGGCTCGAGGTACTCGTTATCCTGAACCCATTCAAGCGGCATTATTAGCCGAACAACATGGTGCGGATGGCATAACGCTGCATTTGCGTGAAGATCGACGTCATATTCAGGATCGAGACGTGTACCGCTTGCGAGACATGTTAAATAGTCGCATGAACCTTGAAATGGCAATAACCGATGAGATGTTATCCATTGCTGAAAAAGTAAAACCGGCTGACTGTTGTCTGGTACCTGAACGTCGTGAAGAACTCACCACCGAAGGTGGGCTCGATGTTCTGGCGCAAATGGATAATGTAAAACACGCCTGTGATGTGTTGGGTTCAGCTGGCGTTCGGGTTTCATTATTTATTGATGCGGATGAAAATCAAATTCAAGCAGCTCAACAATGTGGTGCGCCAGCCATTGAAATACATACTGGGCACTTTGCAGATGCGACATCGAAACAGAACCAACAAATAGAACTCAATAAAATCATCAGCGCAGTCGACCATGGTGTTGCTTTAGGCTTACAGGTCAATGCCGGACATGGTCTTGATTATCATAATGTCAGCGCGATAGCCGCGATCCCATCGATTCAAGAATTAAATATAGGGCACGCGATTGTCGCACGTGCTATTTTTACCGGTTTAGCGGAAGCCGTACAAACGATGAAAAACTTGATGATTCAAGCTCGCCGTTAAGCCTGCCGCTGGTTGTCGGTCTTAGCTTGTCCATTCCTGTTTTAATTCATTCGCGCCAATTTCCAATATCGAGTCAATTTCAACAGACAGGGCGTCAAAGGTTTCAGTCATGAGCTGTTCATTATCGTCTTTAATGGCGGATTCCATTTTATGAGCAACCTCTTTTAGTCGAGGTACGCCGGTATAGGCGGTGGAACCATATAATTTGTGGGCATGATCCCAGCAGGCTGTTTTATTTTTGTCAGCTAAAGCATGTTGAAGATCCTGCCTGAGTTTAGGTAATTCAGCCAAGAGCATCTCAAATATCTCTTTCGCCAGTGGTTCGTTGCCGGCAGCTTGTTCAAGCGCCATCTCATAATCAAGTATTTGTGCCATGTTAAATCGGTGTCATTTAATGAATTTAAATCTGGTAGAATGATGCATTATCTGAAGTCATAGGTCTACTAAACAGTGAGCACTCAACTTGACGTCCCAACGATTGAACAGTTTGTCGGCAACACGCCATTAGTGCGCTTGCAGCGCCTTCCAGGAAAGACCAGTAACCAAATCCTGGTAAAACTGGAGGGTAATAACCCAGCCGGTTCGGTAAAAGATCGCCCTGCGATGAGCATGATTTCACGTGCCGAACAGCGCGGCGAGATTACACCGGGTGATACGCTCATTGAAGCCACCAGCGGGAATACTGGCATTGCACTGGCGATGGCGGCCGCGATTAAGGGCTATAAGATGATCCTGATTATGCCCGAAAATATGAGCGAGGAGCGACGAGCAACAATGCGTGCCTTTGGTGCTGAGTTAATCCTGGTGACTGCCGAACAGAGCATGGAAGGTGCGCGAGATTTAGCTGATCAAATGGAACAAGACGGTAAGGGCAAGGTACTGGATCAGTTTTCTAACCCAGACAATCCTGCCGCGCATTACTTTGGTACCGGGCCCGAGATTTGGCGTGATACAAACGGATTGATTACCCACTTTGTCAGCGCCATGGGCACGACTGGCACGATTATGGGCACCAGCCAATTTTTAAAGGAGCAGAATAAAGCTATCCAGATAGTCGGTGTGCAACCAGCTGAAGGGGCAAAAATTCCCGGAATTCGACGTTGGCCGAAAGAATATTTACCGACGATCTTTGATGAAACAAAAGTAGATAGCACATTAGAGGTAAATCAAACAAACGCGGAAGAGACCACTCGTTTATTAGCGAGTCAAGAAGGTATCTTTTGTGGGATATCCTCTGGCGGTGCAGTTGCGGCTGCGTTAGCGTTATCTGAAACGGTTACTGATAGCGTTATCGTTGTTATTATCTGCGATCGAGGTGATCGTTATTTATCAACCAATGTCTTCCCAAAGAGTTAGATAAATGCATAAATTGGATTTAGTTTTTATATAATTTTGTGCGCGATGTCATTTGCACCTTATAAGTTACGATGGTATAGAAGTAATGGGACGACGTAAAAAACCTTTATCACGCGAACCGCAGTTGGCAACGATTACCGACTTGACCCATGAGGGTAAAGGGGTTGCCCACATCGAAGGTAAGACCGTCTTTATTAGTCAGGGATTGCCTGATGAAGAAGTTGAGTTCATTTACACACGTAAACGTCGCCAATATGATGAAGGAAACCTGCATCAGGTTTTAAGGCCCAGTTCACAGCGTATTGAAGCAAAATGCAGACATTTTTCGATCTGTGGCGGATGCAGTTTGCAGCATTTATCAAGCGCAAACCAAATAAATCAAAAACAAAAAATTCTACTCGATAATTTACAACGAATCGGACATGTTACTGCGCAGGCGGTGAGGGCACCATTGAGTGGTCCACAGTGGGGGTATCGACGCAAAGCTCGATTAGGCGTTAAATATGTGGAGAAAAAAGCTAAAGTCTTAATAGGTTTTCGTGAGAAAGGGTCACGCTATCTTGCTGACTTATTGAGCTGCGAAGTTTTACATCCATCGGTCGGGCAACGACTCACTGAATTATCCGAACTTGTCCATTCATTAAGCTGTTATCAAGCCATACCTCAAATTGAGGTGGCGGTAGGGGACAGTTCGACTGCGCTGGTATTCAGGCATTTAGAAGCATTAACCGACGCGGATAAACAAAAATTAATTGATTTTGCAAAAAATAATAAAGTTGATATTTACTTGCAATCTGGTGGTCCAGATACGATCACACCTTTGTGGCCAGATTCGCCTGAGCTTTATTACATTATAAAAGAATATAATATAAAAAATAATTTTTTACCGACCGACTTTGTCCAGGTAAATGCGGAAATTAATGAAAAAATAATTCCGCAGGTTATCGAGGGGTTAGATTGCAATAAAGACGATCATGTATTGGAGTTGTTCTGTGGTCTGGGGAACTTCACTTTACCGATTGCGAAACAAGTCGCCTCGGTCACGGCTATTGAAGGTGAAGCAAGCTTGATTGAACGGGCAAAAATAAATGCAGAAATAAATAATATCACTAATGTGAGTTATCATGTCGCCAATTTAATGGACGATGTTAAATCATTATCATGGTGGAATAGTGAGACTTATTCTGCTGTATTCCTGGACCCGCCACGTTCAGGTGCGGAGCAGGTAATTCCATTAATTGCGGCAAAAAAAATCCCGCGCATCGTCTATGTTTCTTGTAATCCCGCTACGTTAGCACGAGACGCCGGCCTGCTGGTAAATGAATTTGGCTATACTCTAGACGAGGTCGGCGTTATGGATATGTTTCCACATACGGCACATGTTGAGTCGATAGCGATTTTTTCATTAAAGAAGAAGGGTAAGTGATGCCAGTTGAGATTGAACGAAAATATTTGCTGCGTAATGATGATTGGCGACTCAACGCGAATCATGGCACCAAGTTCGAACAGGGTTATATCATCGGATCTGACAAAGCATCAGTGAGAGTAAGAACCGAAGGTTCAAAGGCCTTTATTAACATCAAAAGTGCAACTTTAGGCGTCAAACGTTTAGAATATGAATATGCTATCCCGTTAGATGAAGCACAAGAATTAATGACAAGTTTATGCGAGAAACCGTTAGTTCAAAAGACTCGTTATATTGTTATTGAGAATGGTGATGAATGGGAAGTAGACGTATTTGAAGGTGACAATAAAGGCTTGGTGGTTGCCGAGATTGAGTTGCAGTCAGAGCAGCAAAGTATTGAGCTACCTTCATGGTGTGGAGAAGAAGTCTCTAATGATCCGAAATATTATAACGTTAATCTGGCGAAACAGCCTTTTTCAGAATGGTAAATTCAACAATATCGACGTCAGTCAAGATTGACTTAAGCAGCCAGATATTAACCGTGTTGCAGGGAAC
>CAMYMO010000051.1 GCA_947259425.1 uncultured Ectothiorhodospiraceae bacterium
TCTGACTAACTTGCTGATAGATAAAATCGATCAATTGTTCGTTATTCAATGACTGTCCTGATAAATTAATACTGAATGCCGATACATCTGAGACCAGGTCTTCGTGGGTTGCCAACCACTCGAACGCATTTTGAATGACCCATCGGTCGACAGCAGTCATGCGATTATGATGTTCGGCCGCTTGAATAAAGTCACCGAGTGATTTATTCCCTCCCAACTCGTCAGAAATTCCCAGTAAAATTTCATAGTGAGATCGCTGATCCAGATGTGGTTGAGTAGGAGTAATTTTTTGACATCTTAAAAATAAGGCATCCTCATCAAGCGCCTTATCTATTTTAGTTGCCCATTCCATTTCTTTTTTGCGGCGTGATAATCTATTTGATCCCGTATGCGCAATTTGAATCTGGTTGCCACCCGACTCCTTTGCAAGACTACAACTGGATTCTGCTGTTTGCAGGAGCGAGGCAGAATCACCGGTATTTTCATTTACGATTGCAATACCTGTGCATATTGTGACTGCCATTCGGTTGTCTTGCCATTCGAAACGATAGTCTATAAATTTATCCATGATATCTTCAATGAGTTCTACTGCATCATCCATCGAGGTTTTTTGTAGCAAAAGTGCGAATTGATCTGCGCCAATCCTGGAAATTGCATTTTGCTCCTCAATGTAATCATTGATTAACCCAACAACTTCTTTTAATAATTTGTCACCCGCTTCGTATCCATAACTGTTATTGATTACTTTAAAATTATCTATATCGATATAACATATTGCATGTTTATTTTTACTTAACTTTGCATCATCGACAGCTTGCTCTATACATCTAATAAACTCACGCCGATTAATTAATCCTGTTAGCTCATCATGCGATGACTGAAATAAAAGCTGTTGATGAAGTTTTTGCAACATGCTGTATTGAGCTCTATCCATTGCAGGATTCTCTGTCCCATCCAACACCATTGCCGTTCCTGCTTGAAACATATCGGCAAGCTCAGTATTAGTAGTAATCCTGTCTTTTCGACCCATTACATTAACAAATACAAGTTTTCCCTTACGCGGTGCGATCCAGGCGACTTTCAGCCTTTTATAGTCATCACTGTCAGCATCAAACAAGACCCAGTGGTTTTCTTTTAAACGCTGAACCATTCTGAGCCATTTGTCTTTTTGTTCCCCCCTGTCTTTGGCGCTAACAATATCAGTGGTTTCACTTGATGTTTCACGCTCTTCTTTTATAGCTTCAGCGACAACCGATTTAATATTGTTTTCAAATGATTGTTGTTGAACTTTAATTAGGACATCGAGCTGCTGTGCTGCACGATTATATACTTTGGCAGTACCATCAAATTCATTGTTAACCAGGTTTATTATCCAACTGAAAGCCTGTTTGACAGCAGCTTGCTCTTCTTTATCTTCTGCACCGGCAAGCACCTCGAGCTCAGCCAATTTATTTATTACTTCGCGGACAATATGGTTTTTATCTGTAAATATTTGCTCATCCAATAAAGCCATTTTCATGATAGGCGCTGCTAATCGTTCAAGCCATGGACGAATACTATGCGCAACCTGCATGTCATTGAGTAACGAATTGAAAACATTTTCAGTAACGTCAATGATACGTCCCTGTTGTAGGCTGAGTATTTTATTGGGACTACCGTCAACATTATTGGATAGTTTTTCATTCAGTTTCTCACGAAATGCTGTAAGGCCTTGACCGTCCCCTATTACTGAGTTACCTGGTATTTCAATATTCCCAATCAAATCCAATACTTCCGCAGTACTATATGCAGGCAGATTATCAGCACCAACAGAACTATCAATCTGTCGACCCAAAGGCATTTCGCCATTCATTAATGTATCTTGTGGATTAATCGGGTGTTTTAATTGATGTTGAAGGCTCCTAATCTCACCAACCAGTTCGTAAAGCGATTGTTGTGTATATTCTTTTTCACTATTTGTCTTCCCTGACTTATCCGCCTCAGACAAAATGTTTTTGTCATTGCCTGTGTATTTCTGGTCCTGTTCTTTTTCTATTTGTGTATTTTCATCTTGTGAATTATTATCTGTAGTAACATTATTTTCATCTACATTTGATCGATCTGATTTTTTCGCATGAGAGATAATATCTTTTAGATCCGGTAAGACATCATTATCTATCAGCACCTGATTTAATTCTTTGTAGAGAGAACCTGCGATGGATACGATAGCTTCTCGAAAGGCATCATAACATTTTGGTTTTACACTATTGTCAAACTCAACAACCTCAAGCATATTCTGAAAACTGTTTGCAAATAATGCTGGACCATATGGGTTGTTACGACGATCCACCGACTGACCATATAGATAACCTAACCTATGTTCTATTCCACTCAGATGTTGCGAATATTCATTTTCTATTTTGTTTATAATCTTTGAATTAGCGAGCCAGATATTAAAATCTTCATCACTAATTAACTGAAGTGAACTGGCAGTGTTTTCATCATAAAACTCAGCAACCTCCTCTGTTTGTAATGTTTGAATATCTTTTAACGAATTTTCAATTGCCGCAGTAAATATTGATGTGATAAGACTCTTGTTCCTGGTAACGATTTCTACCGCATTGAACATGGAATTTTGTTGGTTAATTTCTTTTTCATCTTTCGCACTCATTAACAAATTTTCAACTGCCAACATCATAAATCGATCAAGCAAAGGATCAATATATTGTTTCGTAATTACATTACATTTCTTTAAAACTTCAATGAGTTGACCTGATTGAACAGGTTCTTGGGCAACGATGGAATTATTTATATCATTTTGACCTACAGGTTGGGCATCAATTTCTGCATGCTTCTGCAATGCCTTTATGGTGATTTGATCGGGATTGATAAAAGAAACGCCAATACTATCCTGGTCTGCACGAGCAATACGCGCGCGTATGCGAAAATCATCTCCGTCTATTTTCAGGGTTATGAGGCACAAACTATTGTTGAGTGGTTTAACGGCTGGAAGTAAATTATCTGCTGGAAAGGCAATCAGCAACCCACCAAGGCAGAAGTCACGTGCTTCAGCAGCACGTTTATCTAAACCCTCGATCTTAATCTCTACCGGCACTGAAATAGGATGGCGGATATGCGCACGACGCTCACTGCCAGTTGGGTTGACGGCATTTATCGATGATTTGGTCTGATCCATTTACAAATATCCAATGACGAGCTTATTCATCCCCAATTTTGCCAATACTAAATCAGGCGATGGGAAGTTAAGGAGTGCTACCTTATATATACATCATCGACATGTACGCGCATGGCTTTAGGAGTATCGGAAATTAACTTCTTTTTCATTAATACCATTTATTAATTGTGGTTTTTATTCGTTTGTGCTGGACACAATCGCAGCACCGCAGCGAATAACGGCGCGAGATATCTGATTACAAGCTAGCCAGGAAGTCCGGTTGCCATCAGTGGTCTATATGCCAATTACTCATATTTTTAATTGTTACTTGACAGATTAATTCTGCACCCCTATATTTAACCATATGGTTAAATATAATAATTCAGAACTTGATAAGGTTTTTCATGCGCTGTCGGATACCACGCGACGCGCCATTTTGGCTCGACTGGCCAACGGTGATGCTCTGGTAACCGAATTGGCCGAGCCATTTGATATGTCGCTACCAGCGGTATCCAAACATTTAACGGTACTGGAGCGGGCAAACTTAATTCAACGACATAAAGATGGGCGTATTAGACGTTGTCAGTTAAATGCGGGCCCACTGGAAACGGCCGCAGAGTGGATTAAATTTTACCGTCAATTCTGGGAAGCCCAGCTGGATTCATTAGCAAAATATCTGCAAGACAATAAAGGCGATAAATCTTAATAGCAAGTATGAAAAACAGAGCAAGGAGAAATGATATGGAAGCCGTGAGCGCAGTAAATAATTTTTCGCTAACGATGCAACGGGATTTTAATGCATCGAAACAAGCAGTCTACGAAGCATGGACAAAAGCCGATGCACTAACAACCTGGTTTGCTCCGACAAAAGAAATGACTACCATAGTACATGAAATGGAATTGACTGTTGGTGGTGGTTATCGGTTCGAAATGCTTGAACCCGATGGTACTCAACATATCGTTTACGGTGAATATGTCGAACTTAATCCTTTCGATCAACTGGTATTCACTTGGAAATGGGACAGCGATGAGCAAAAAGTAAATTCATTAGTGACACTTGATTTTACTGAAAGTAATGGAATAACGAATATGATTTTAACACATGAAAAATTAGCTTCTCAGGAATCTGTCGACCTGCATTCTGAAGGTTGGACAGGATGTCTTGAGCAGTTGGTTAATTATATGGCTAAGTAACATTGGACATTCTCACAAACATAAATGGAGGTTTTAAAATGAAAACAGGAATTGTAATAATGTTGGTATTGTTTGTAGTCGGCTCAATCAGCCATGCAGATGAAAAAATGCCGGCAACCCCAAAGTTTAGTGATGCATTTAATAAAATGAAATCACTAAAAGGAACCTGGAAAGGGACGATCGGATCGGGAAAAGAAGCTAAGGATATGACGGTTAAGTATGATGTAACATCCGCAGGTAGTTCAGTCGTGGAAACTCATTTTCCAGGGCAACCGCATGAAATGGTAAGCGTTTATAATGATGTTGATGGTAAAGTACAAATGACACATTACTGTGCCTTACAAAATCAACCTACCCTGAAATTAAAAAGTTCAAAAGGCGATACTTTATATTTTGACTTTGTTAATGGGACTAATATGAATCCTAAAAAAGATAAACACATGCATAGCTTGAATTTGAAGTTCATCGGGAAAAACAAAATTGTCCAGGCATGGACTGAATATGAAAATGGTAAAGCAGGCAAAACCAACGAAATTACATTATCACGAGTTGAGTAAAACTGCACAGCAGAAAATAAGTGAACACGTATATTAAGTAAAATGGGGCGATGACGAACCTGGACCCTG
>CAMYMO010000052.1 GCA_947259425.1 uncultured Ectothiorhodospiraceae bacterium
GCGGGGCTTTCTATTTACACAGATGATGAAAGGGCAATTACATCATACCGCCCATTCCACCCATACCGCCCATGCCGCCCATATCAGGCATGCCTGCGCCAGCACCAGCGTCATCACTTGGTAAGTCAGCGACCATGGCTTCAGTGGTAATCATGAGTCCGGCAACAGAAGCGGCATTTTGTAATGCAGAACGCGTTACCTTAGTTGGATCCAGGATACCCATTTTAACCATATCACCGTATTCATCTGTCGCGGCATTGAAACCAAAGTTACCTTTACCTTCGACAACCTTGTTCAATACAACTGAAGATTCACCACCGGCATTCGATACGATAGTACGTAAAGGCTCGGTCATCGCACGACGTGCAATGTCGATACCAACGTCTTGATCGTGGTTATCACCTTTCAACTCACCTAAGGTTGCTTCAGCACGAACCAGGGCAACACCACCGCCAGGTACAACGCCTTCTTCAACCGCAGCGCGAGTTGCATGTAACGCATCTTCAACACGAGCTTTCTTTTCTTTCATTTCAACTTCTGTCGCTGCACCGACTTTGATCAACGCAACACCGCCTGCTAATTTAGCAACACGCTCTTGCAGTTTTTCTTTATCGTAGTCAGAAGTAGCTTCTTCTATCTGTGCACGAATCTGACCAACACGATCTTCGATGTCTTTACCTTGACCGGCGCCATCGATGACGGTGGTTTCTTCTTTCGTTACTTGAATCTTCTTGGCAGAACCCAGGTCATCTAAAGTCGCTTTTTCTAAACTAAGACCAACTTCTTCAGAGATAACGGTTGCGCCAGTTAATACAGCGATATCCTGTAACATCGCTTTACGACGGTCACCGAAACCAGGGGCTTTAACCGCTGCCACTTTAACGATGCCACGAATGTTATTAACAACTAAGGTTGCTAACGCTTCACCTTCGATGTCTTCTGCAATGATTAATAAAGGTTTACCGGCTTTTGCTACACCTTCTAATACGGGTAGCAATTCGCGGATGTTAGAGATTTTTTTGTCATGTAATAAAACATAAGGCTCTTCAAGTTCAGCGCTCATGCTTTGCTGGTTATTGACAAAGTAAGGCGACAAATAACCGCGATCAAATTGCATACCTTCAACAACCGCCAGTTCATTCGCTAAACCAGAACCTTCCTCAACGGTAATAACGCCTTCTTTACCAACTTTATCCATTGCGTCAGCGATGATGCCACCGATTTCTTCATCAGAGTTAGCAGAGATGGTACCCACTTGAGCAATCGCTTTGTTATCTGAACAAGGTTTTGATTGGCTTTTTAGTTGTTCAACCGCCGCGAGTACCGCTTTGTCGATACCGCGCTTCAGGTCCATTGGATTCATGCCCGCGGCAACAGCCTTCATGCCTTCAGTCAAAATAGACTGGGCCAATACGGTTGCAGTCGTGGTTCCATCACCGGCGACATCAGAGGTTTGTGAAGACACTTCTTTCACCATCTGTGCACCCATGTTTTCAAACTTATCGTTTAATTCAATTTCTTTTGCAACCGAAACACCATCTTTAGTGATGGTTGGCGCACCAAAACTTTTATCTAAAACAACGTTACGGCCTTTAGGACCTAGCGTAACCTTAACGGCATTCGCCAGTACATTCACTCCGGCCAGCATACGTTGGCGAGCTTCATCAGAAAATTTAACTTCTTTTGCAGTCATTGCAGAATTCCTCTATATAATATTTTTTTAAAAGGGTGAGAAGTGGGATTAAGGCTTAGCCTTCTAATACACCCATAATGTCTTCTTCACGCAGGACCAATAGTTCTTCACCATCGATCTTCACTTCATTGCCCGCATATTTACCGAACAGGATTTTGTCGCCGGCTTTGACGTCCAGGCTGCGTTGCTCACCATTATCTAAAATCTTACCGTTACCCACGGCAACAATTTCACCTTCAGCAGGCTTTTCGGTTGCTGAATCAGGGATTACGATGCCACCAGCAGTGGTACGTTCTTCTTCCGTGCGGCGCACGATTACACGGTCGTGTAGGGGACGAATCTTCATTCGTGATTTCTCCTTAAAATGTTGAAATTCAACAGGTTATATAAATTCTGAGTCGCTAAACGGGAGAGTTGTTAGCACTCCCCTCTAATGAGTGCTAATTTTAGCCGTGATCGCCCTCAAGTCAAGGAAACTAATAGGGAAATCGGCAAAGGAACCCAATTGTTGCCCGGGTTCTAATACAACAACATACTCGCCGGATTCAGACTCGTTAAATTACTGAGTGGGTTATGTGTACAGACTGTGATGAAATCAAGGGGTCATCTGAAAATCCTCAGTAAATTCGTAATATAAGCCGAGAAATCAGGTTTATTATCGAACTTGTTGTTTTAATTATTAAAAATCCACTTATTTTAACCGTGAGTTAATCGATATTCATTAACACAATATTTATTAAAAGAATCCAACAAATCGAAGTATGAAACCTTTGGCCTCGTACGATGGATTTTTGGCGCTTTCCCCCTGGCCATTGGATATATGAGCCCAATGGTAACCAATATCGACTGCTTTCGAACTGTCTATCTTATATTTAAACGATGGCCCGCCACGCCACATAAAATTATAGTAATCCCCGCCTGCCGGAAACCGCTTGTTATATACAATAAAATTGCCAAGCCCCTGAAGATGAAATGACCATTTATCGGTACCCCCGAGTCGGAAATCCAGCAATATCCCCGGACCAATTCCAAATGCGGAATTTTCATGCTGCACCTCTGTCAGGTTACCTTCGGCCAGGCTGCCTTCTAGCTGTGTTATGTTGCCAGTCGCGTAAGTAGCAATGAATCCCCAATTTATTAACAAATTCAGTTGCTCGACATCAGCAAGATAAAAGTGGAGATCAATATTTGTCGTTCGAATATCTCGATCTTCTTCAGTTGGCGTCATATATTGGAGACTGATCGTTATATTATTATCATCAGATGAATTTGCAGTGACTGATGATACATAAGCAAACGAAAAGAAAGTTAATAACAGAAGAATCACTATACCCGGATTTATTCGTGTGTATCCAATTCCGTTTTCTTTATGTAAAGATTTCATTTAGATCGCCCTTAAATCACAACTAACGATGTTTAAGTGCGACGAGATCGAAAATGGATTACTTCTTCGCGCCATCATGTTTTGCCGCTGCTAATTCTGGATAGTCTTTTATAAATTTTAACCATGCGGTATCAACAGCGTTTACAGGTTCAGATCTGCCGCGTACAACAGCCAGAAAAGGTTCATTTAACGGTATCGGTTCAAGCTTTCCGTTCGCCAGGGCCCTCAGATAGATACCCATGCGTTGAATCACCGCCTTTTCCATTTCACTATAGGAGCTGTCTAGTTCAACATCGAATCCTCCCTTGGAAAAATAATACAGATGTTTGTCTGGGAAAGGGTTTTTAACCTGGCTTAGTAAATTAAACATGGTATCAATGGCAGTTGGATCCCGCAGGAGTTCAGCATGTCCCGACTTAAACCCGTACTGCCCTGACAACCTGTCCGATGTGGTCACAGCTAACTGACTATGAACGGGTACAACGCCATCACTATCTTGTGAATCACCGGCGTTGCTATAAGCATAAAAAAGATGATGTTCAACGGAATCGGGTAACCGGTTGCGGAATAAATGCTTGATAAAAGATTCCTTTGGCGACAAGTCACGCCAAGCGGGTAACACCAGCGGTGCATTTTCAACACCGGCCTGCGCTGACGAAAGACCACCAAAGGGGCTGGCCATGGAAATAAACAGCTTAACTTTAATTTCCTGATCATTTCCCTGATAAAAATTGAATGCCTCACGTACTACCAGTCCGCCCATACTATGGGCCACAATAATCATTTCTGACGGCCCTTTCTCTACCACCTTGCCGGAGAGATAGATATTGTAAAATAATTTTGCAAGCTGATTTAGATCCATACCGGATGGATAGTAAAAAAACCATGGCTTGTATAGCTTTCTATCCAGCCTGTCTATGATGGTGCGGAATTCTTTTGCTGTCCCGCCAATGCCGTGTACGAAAACCACCGGGATTTTATAACCTGCGTCTTCCTCCAGGGCATAAAACATGAATGGTACATTTTCCATAAATGCGGCTGGATCATACATCCCCAACGTAGCCATACGTTCTGAGAAAATCGGATCGTCAAGTGAGCGTATGGAACCCTTCGGAAAGAATAATGATTGCTGACGTTTTTTTTCAGTCTGCGCCGGGATATTAATTGGAAACGTTAGTTGAGGTATCGGGTTATGCAATTGGATATCGAGATTACCGACCACCTTGTCAGGATAAGTTTGTTTATCCAGGGCAAGGCTATGCTGCGCAATAATTTCCGTCTGTCTATAGATTTTGTCCTGATTCTTGTCTTCAAGCACCAGCAGCTGATACTCACCTTCAGGCAAATTTAATGCGTAATATGAATTCACCTTACCGCGATAGTTAACATCAACAATCTCATTCTCCTGATATTTATCCGATAGCGCCACAACAGCCAATGAATAGTGATTGCTGTCTGATATGTCACTCGTTAACCGACCATATACAAAATAAGTATATCGTTCGATAATATGTTTAGCATTATACTGTCGAGGATTGATTTGCTGGTTCTGTAATAATTCCTCCTGATCAGAAACGCTTTGTAGATATGCACATGAAGACAGTAACCAGCCAGCAATCAAAAAGAATATAGTCCGAGTTGTATTCATAAGATTATCCCTGCTCCATCCACAGTACACGCGAGTAATGGGTTCTACATGTTTTCATTACACTACTGGTAAATTATTTATCTCACTAATGTTGGTGCATCCCCGGTGGTTCCTTGTGCCACGTATTACCTTTAAGACCCATCTTATAGCCGACGTTGAACAATCTGTTCATCTCGGAGGTGTTAAAGGGTTCCGTTTGTAGTGGTTCGTATTCTTT
>CAMYMO010000053.1 GCA_947259425.1 uncultured Ectothiorhodospiraceae bacterium
TATAGACGGCCTGCACCATATGATCGGCATCGCCCATCGCACTTTTGAACATCAATAATAATGCCTCAATCGATACTGCGATCAAAATTGCGGCAATAAAGCGAGTAATAGTCCTTCGAGTTGAACTGTGTCTGAATATATCTTTATGCATCAACACTTCCTCCTCGAGAATTGTTTTGCCGAGATCGAAGATTGCCAAAGCAAGCGTTAAATATATGATTACACCAAACGGTTTAAGATAAAAATCTTGTTTTGAAAAACCAGATGTAAACAGTGACACTATTTCGCTGAAGGATGAATATAATAAAGCAACGACGACAGTAAATAAGCCAAAAGCAATTAAGCTATAGATAACTCGAAATGCCGGAACAAATGCTTTTCGAGTCGAATCACCCATTAAAAATTCCATGGTTTCGTTCAAATCGATATCTAACACCAGATAACCAATAATGATTCCATCCGTGTCACTTAATTGTAGTATCGCTGAAATGCATAAATTTCGTGAAGCTGATGATAAATAGGGGTCCGTGACAATAATACCCTCGTGATCTTTGGCTAGAAGAAAATAGGGGCGTTGGCTTCTGTCAGCGCCTAATGCATTATTTTGGAATTTATTATCCTTGGCTGGACAGGCAATATTTTTACTCGTTTGCACGCCATTTTTATCTAGCGTATATATTAAATCCACAAAAGGATAATGACGGGTAATATGACATATTGCATGTTTCAGCCTGGTTTCATCATGGAAAACTTCAACATTGGCCACACCAGTGAGGATAGAACCAAGCAACTCATGTATCGCATTACTGTATTCATGATATCGATTAATCGAGTCAATATAGTTCATTGTATTTGTTTTCCATAGATTACGTTAAATTTATGCCTTCCCTGGCATGCTTTTTTTTATGCCGCTATTGTGGCGGCGGCATTTTTCATAGTTGTTGCAAGTATCACATAGGTTTCTGTCCAGGCTGCTTTTACCTCATCAGTAAAGTCATCACCCAAGCCTGCCTCCAAGGTCCATAATAGCGCCTCACCAACGACATCATAATCGCTATCCTTTACCCCATAGCCGACATGCCGTTTACCCATTTCTTCAACAGCGGGTACCACCGCTTCCAGGTTTTTCAAACTATTTACTGCCGTATTAATCATGGCCATTAGCTTTCTACCTTGCTCAACCATGTCATTTGGGAATAAATCCTTATACGCAGGATTTAATTCAAATAGTTTTCCATAGAATAACTCTGCAGCCTTATCCGATATTGGTTTTACTTTCTCCCAGCTGGATTGCACTAGTTCGATTTGTTCTGGTGTCATTTTTGTTTCTCCTATTTAACGAAAGATTAAAGTGGAATACGTATTACTACGCCACCCATAACTTCACCGATTTTAAAGTCGGTACGCGGACTATCTTTGTGTTTGTTATGGCATGAGACACAAGCCGGGGCAACGCCGACATCTGGATAAACTGCGGTAAAGTATTTTGTCCCGCCCAATTCTTCTTCACCGTAGAAATTTTTACCCGGATTTTCAGAAATAAAATTCAAACCTTTTTTTTCAATCTCGGTTTTTGGTTTGTTTTGCTTATTTACCGGCCATAATGATAAAAGCGAGTAACTGAATGGCGCGCCCTTTTCGGCCACACGCTCAGCACCATACCGAAACATCTGTGCAGGTAATACTAATGCTTTTTCATCTTTCCAATGTTCAGATGCCTTAATCACCTTTTCTTCTTTCGCCAGACGGCCAATGATTAATTTTGTATACACCGTCCGGTCTGCTTCCATTACGCTGAACAATGAATCAGCCATAACTTGAGGGGAAATACCGCCCTTTGTTTCACTTCCGCCACATGCTGATAACAACGCTGCACTTCCTATCATGCTACTCACTAATAATACTATTTTCGATCTCATTTTTACTCTCCTGTGTTTAATTAAAACTCTTATAAATTTTAAGATTTACATACCCTCAATATCTTTCTTCAAATCCTGACGTTCTTTCACAAGATCAAGACTCTTGATATGAATGTCTGGTTTTGAAGAAAAATTCGTTTCGACTAACTTACGATCCGCCAAGGAATCAATTGAAAACTCAAGACCATGACAGTTCATGCACACGCTGCGCAGCATTTTTTCGTTAGGTCGCAAATTGTCATTTTGATTGTGTTCTGAATACACAAAAACGCCACTTTCTTGTTTATGCTCTTTCCTTGGCAAATGGCATGTTGCGCAGCTGACACCCGTATTCACAGCTGATTGACCATTAACTTCTTTAAGCCATAAATCGAAATGTTTTGAATTCTTATACTGGTTGCTGTGTTTATCGTCATGACAGGTTAAACAGGCATCGACCGCGGCATGTTGTTTATCGAATTGATGTGCGCTGTGACATGATGTACAGCTTAACTCTTTAGCATGAGCTGTTTTCTTCATCTCCAGTCGCGCTTGTCCAGGCGTCATCGCAGACAGGTTTTGGGCAAGACGCATACCATGACGGCTGGCAAGAAAACCTTTGAGCTGTGATTCATGGCAACTTTCACAACCCTGTGATCCAGGTTTTTCTTGCCAGACTTTATTTTTAGACTCTGCAGTTGATTGCATATGACACGCGTTACAGTTAACGCCTGTTTCACTGTGCGAACTCGCCAGCCAGTCCTGCATTATTTTCGGATCATTACGAACCTGCGAAGGTAAATTGGCATCCACAATAGATAGCGGTTTAATCGGATATAAATCTTGCGGATATGATTCAATCAATTCATACGACTTACCCGCAGAAAGTGGTTTAATCGTTTGTTTTTTTAGATAATCTGGTTCATCCAGATGTTTAGCTAGAAAATCTTCATAAAGTCCACGGTTATCATGGAAATTATGACAACCTGCGGAGGCACAGGTATTAAATTCCATCCCGACATGACTCGGTCTGTTTTCTGCAACATCCTGATGACATTTAAAACAAAAATCATCCGGTAGCGACACCCCCATATCCACAATAATTTCTTCTCTATGTTCTGTATGGCAAGTTATACATTTCCTTGCATCTAATTTAGCTACTCGATCAGCGTTACGTGGATTAGTAAATTTGGTTTTTGGGTGTGAGTCATCAGCTATTTCCAGCTCATCGCCATGACACCCCATGCAGGCCTCCTGTAATACTTCTCCACCACCAAACGGATCGCTATGACATGCTGCACAGGCCATTTCAATCTGATAATGTCCATGACTTGTTTTACCCGGTAAATACACGGTTTTATCTTCACCTGTTAATTGCATGATTAAATAGCCTGTCATTCCGATGGTTAAAATTACCCAGTAAATCCAATAGATTCGTTTCTTATTACTCATAAATTACAACCTAGAAGTAATAAGTCTTTACAACATGAAAGACCAGCAATACTGGCACTGGCCAAAACAATAACAAATGTGTCCAATTCATATATCCTTTAATTTTATTTGCGAAGGCACCATCTAATTTATATTGCAGTGACATGAAAACGCCATAGACTCCACCTACTAAAATCAGGCTGCTAAATAAAATCATTAACCAGCTATTAATATTGTTGCCGAGTCTAAATCCCGTATGTAACAGTAGGAAAACCACAATAAGCACACCAATGAAGATGTGCGCATAACGCCAGAATGAAAAATCGAAAAAAGTGAATTTTTTCCATCGCTTTCTAAGCGATACGAATAAGCCAAATAACGTTAAGCCCAAAATAGTAAACCCGGTTATTTGTTTTATGAGGTTATCGCGCCAGATAAAATCCCATTGAACTTTCGTCACGGCAGACTCGTTATAAGAAATGCCAGAACCAAGCAATGCAAAAACCGTGGCCAGTCCGACCAGCAGTGAGAAAGTAAAAATAGATTTAAGCGATTTTATCTTTTCAGCTTTTACCGTGCCACCAAGTAACTCGGCTAACAGTGGACGACAACTACCACAGACCGTCGACGCGGAGGTTTTTTGCATTATTGCTTCCACCGTATCGCAACCTGAACTAATCGCTTTACTACATTGACCACGATTAACATTCATACACTGACAGACAATTGCACGTGATGGCCATTGACTAACCTCGACACCATCATTTTTAGCCCATAGTTCACCTGTTGTTATAAATCTCTTTATTTGCCATGGAAAAATAAAACGTTCTTTGCCGATTGTTTCTTGAATGCGATGTAACGAATCCCATTTACCAACTGCGATAGCGCCAACTAACCGGTTACGGAATACGATAATTTTTCGATAGATACCATGATCTGGCTTAGCGTAGATATGTTGGGAAAATATACTTTTACTTTCACCTTCTCCCGTTCGCCCCATACTAAAAACCGGTAAGCCAACCACCTTCAGTTGTGTAGCTTCAATTGAACCACGGTAAGCTGTTTTCTGATTGTGAATGTCCGCAACCGCGACTTTCGCCTGTTCAAAACCTGGAGCAACAAGCCCATATACTATTTCTCGATGCTCTGCACACTCACCCACCGCGTAGATATCCGCGTCATTTGTTTGCATCGTATCGGTTACACGAATACCACGACCAACATGTATTTTGGTCACCCGGGCAAGCTCAATATTGGGTTTAATTCCGGTTGAAAATATCAGGGTGTCACAATGTTTAATGTCGCCATTACGCAACTCGATCCCGGTCACCTTACTATCACCTAGAATCTTTTTGATCCCTGACCCTAGAAATACTTTAATTCCTAATGAAAGAATGTGTTCTCTCAATAATTCAGCGGCTTGTTCATCCAGCTGATTCGACATCAGGTACTGTGCATGATCGACTATCATAACCTCGGTATTATTACGCGACATAGCCTTTGCCGCTTCCAGCCCCAACACCCCTCCGCCAACAACAATGACACTTCGACTTTTAACCTGACGTGCTTTTAGATGCTGTGCATCCGTCATATTTCGAAACGTATAAATAT
>CAMYMO010000054.1 GCA_947259425.1 uncultured Ectothiorhodospiraceae bacterium
TCGGTTTAGGATTAATCGCGATAACCCTGATTTGTTTTTTGCGCTACTACGAACGTCGACTTAAAAGTAACACCCTCGCCTACCTACACCTTATTACCTTATATCGTTTAAAAGAAGATCGGTAAAACAACGAATAAGTTGATTGTGATCTGATTTAAACGGATGCGCTAGTAGCTCACAGGTAAGAAAGAAAATAAAAAACAGGAGTAGAGTGCGTAAAATATGGACCCGATAAAATATATCATTAGCTTTATTGTTTGTGCCAACCTTGTTGCCAATGTATCTGCCGTTGAACCGGTTACCGAAAAAAATTGGGTAAACCACCCTGAAATAAAGAGAATTCGTGTGCTTTTTAAGGAAATTAATTCTGAAAAAGACGCGGGTGCCTTTGATAAAAAAGAACAGTCACATGGTTATTGCGTCCCATATGAAGATACGGCTCGCACACTTTACCTGGACAAAAATGGCAAAGGAAGACTTTATGCCTATGAAGGTGGCTCAGGGGATTCAATGGTACGAACTGAGTTATATTATAGTGAGTCTGGGGTTCGACGCTTTGCTTTTATCAAGGCGGGTGCGGTCAATGGAACTGAGCTTCAACATCGGGTTTATTTCTCGGAATCTGGCGAAAAGATTTGGGAGATTCAAAAACTAATTAAAGGGCCTGGTTATACTTTTCCTCACGAATGGCAAGAAGAAAGACTACATCGAGACCCAATAAAAGCCTTTAACAAAAAGATTCCTTGTCCTGATTAAATTACCCTTAATGTAGCGTTAATTAATACGAATGGAATTAACGATATCCGCAGCTAACTTAGTCGCCATGTTAGCGATTATGGTTTCATTGGCGATGGTGCCGGATGCGGGTGCGATCGCGGTCGCCGCGCGTTCAATGGCATCAGGTTTGAAGCATGCGTTAATGATCATCGTCGGTATCGCTGTTGGTGACTTTGTATTTATTATTGTTGCCATTTATGGGCTGGTCGGCATCTCGGCAGTAATGGGTGATTTATTTGATATTATAAAATATCTGGGCGGAGCGTATTTAATTATCCTTGGTGTTTTGTTATGGAAATCCAGACCTGAGAAAACGGACGTTAAGGCAATAAAAGAACTTTCCTGGTTAACGAATATTTTAACCGGTTTTTTTATTACCCTGGGTGATCCGAAAGCCATTGTATTCTACATGAGCTTTTTATCGGCCTTTGTCGATATTAAAAATGCAACCATAGTGGATGTGTTCAGCATAATGGTGATCACAACGATCGCATTATTTAGCGTTAAACTGCTTTATGCGTATATGGCCGATAAAGCAAGAAACCCATTTAAGAGCGAAATCGCCAAAAAAAGAATCAATATTTTTTCAGGAAGTGTGATGATGCTTACCGGGCTATATTTAATTATTAGGACGTGAAGACGGCTTAAATTGAATTTTTGGTTTCCTGGCGTCGTAATGATATATTGAGCAAATACATCGTAAAATGAGCAGGTTGATGCTAGTCGATAAAATAAAAAAATGTGAAAGTGGAATTATTGTTTATGGCATCACGCCACCTAAAAAAGACACAAGCCCGGAAAAGATTGCTGAAATTGCGGCACGTCAAATCGAACGGCTTGATTCGTTACAGGTTGATGGGCTTATCTTATATGACATTCAGGATGAAAAGTCGCGTACCGCGGTCGAGCGCCCGTTCCCATTTATCGAGACCCTGGATGCTTTTGCGTATAGCGAACAATACCTGGCCGAGCTGGCCATGCCTAAAATTATCTATCGTGCCGTCGGAAAGTACAGTCAAGATGAATTAACGGATTTTTTAACTAGCGCGTCCACTGAAAATAATCTCACGGTATTCGTTGGTGCGGCCTCAAAATCGCAGGCGGTATCTTTATCGATCCATGAGGCCTACCAGCTTAAAGCCCAGGTGAATAGTGAGCTGCTGCTGGGGGGGGTTACCATTCCAGAACGGCATCAAACCAAGGGTGATGAACACCTGCGGGTCTTTAACAAGATCGAACAAGGTTGTCAGTTTTTTGTCTCGCAAGGTGTGTATGATGTGAATGCGTCAAAAAACTTTTTGTCTGACTATTATTATTATGGACAGGAACATAATATTCCCTTGGTGCCGATATTATTTACTTTAACCCCGTGTGGTTCTATCAAAACATTGCAATTCATGAAATGGTTAGGCATTAGTTTCCCTAAATGGCTGGAAAATGAACTGATTCATTCGCATGATATCCTGGAAAAATCCATCCAAGTATCTGAACAAAACTGGCGCGAATTAAAGGACTTTGCCGACGAAAAAGGCATACCCATCGGTTGTAATATCGAAAGCGTTGCGATCAGGAAAGTCGAAGTGGATGCATCGATTGAGTTGTTACGCCGGGTAAGTCAATAGATGGATTAAAATAAGAAAGAGTCATTTCTTATGCGGGATATCAGGCTAACACCGGTTCAAATTCTCCAGGCCATAGTCGGCTTATTGTTTTTGTTATTGCCGGCAATTTTGAATACTGCTTTCGAGCTGGAATTTTTGATAATCGTCATTCAACCGCCAGGTTCGTATATCTATATTGCAGTTGTAATTGTACTATTTAGTTTTATACATAAAATATTTCCATCCGGGGTGGTTAAAATGGAGCAGGCTTTCGAGCGTAGCCCATTAATCCTTTATATGTTTATCGGAAGTGTCGGAGTGATTATATTAGGGTTATATTTATATAATATTGTAATATAAAGTGAGAGTAGATATGGATGAGCCTGATGACAAAAATAATGTTTCGGTACAGATTACCGTACAACGTACTAACGCAGAGTACGGATTTGTGTCGGTGCAAATCTCAGAAGATTTGTTGGACAATAATGGACAGCTTGATACTGATAAATTGTTGTCTGCTAGCGTTAAGGCTGCAGCTAATTCAAATATGCAGTGGCACGACGAAAAAATATCCTATGCAGTAAACCCTATACAAAAAGTTCGTGAAGACGAAGTTATATTATCAGTCGATTCGAATGGGCAGGTTGTTTTGGTTAACGAACAATAAACGACAAATCATGAAACATAACGAGTTTGTTATCGGGTTAAATTTCAAATGCGGTGAACGACGACGGCGATGTACTGACATCGGGACACGGGTGATTGTCGCGATCCCGACCGATTATGCTGATATCACCAGAGCATCATCAACGCGTGAAGTGATTGAAACGGGTAACAGGGCATTAACCGAAAAGGACTTGGCCGGCCCGCCGTATTTTTTAGCCGAATCTGTTTTCGACGAAAACGATATTATTGCCTGTAAGAAAATTTAAGTAAGATAGCGGCTATAACTTACCAACGACTGCACATTACCGCTTTAACCAGGTTGAAGCATTGCTAAAAAAGATCACAGGCTATCACCTTGATGAAGAACAGGATTGGGTCGCAGAGCTCGAGTGCGGACATAACCAACATGTTCGACACAACCCACCCTGGATAAATCGCGCCTGGGTCATCACAGCAGAAGGAAGAAGCAGTAAACTCGGCTCAGAACTTAACTGTGTTAAATGCGAGCGCGGTGAACCAAGAGATTGGTAAGCTATCTTTATTCGATTGGAATAATCATATTCAAATCAAGCTGCCAAACCAAGAAAATGACGTAAGTGTATGATTTATTGTATGTTTTAATAGTTATTTGGCAGATGGCATTATATTAACGACTTGCTATAACCAAGGCTATCGTTCTAAAGTCGTGAAATGAATGAATATAATCAAAACCCAACGTTATATGAAAGGAATATAACGCGTTTTTGCCATATAGATAATAGTTAGATTGTGTATGGGCAAAACCACAAAAAATTTGATTACGAAATTTCTACCTATAATTTTATTCTCGATAGTTGTGCTGTTCGTAGAATTCTACTTTCAAAACTATTGGATGAGTAGATGGTTATCTTTAGTGGTTGTGACTTTAGCAATGATATTTAAAAAAATGAAATTACCTAAACTTTATAGCGATCAATTAAAACACAAAGCAATAGTTAATCATAAGTATCTTATGTGGTTTTTAAACGCCTATCTAATAGCTATATTTTTAATCGGTGTGCTTATACTTATTTTGGGTTACGATATATATAGTATTCTAAAACCATCTACGACATTATTAATACTATCAATATATATTCTTCCTGAAATCGTAGTATATGAAATTGAGGAATATAGAATGCAATCTAACAAATTATCCAAATCAACACCAAAAGACGGCGCGATTTGATTCAACCGTTGAGGTAGTAGACCTCACCCCAAAAATTCATAAATTGTAGGTAAATAAATTTAATTAATAACAATGAGTTATGAGAATGGAAAAATGAAATTTACGTTTAATCTAAAGCCTCATTAACCGACAGAAACACATTCGATACTGGAGAAGTACAATGCGACATTATTTAACTCTGACGTTCATTTTTATCGCGGTGACAAATGTAACGTATGCGCATGATTCACAGTCACCTTCATCTATTGAACATTACCCATTGGATCGAGTCAGTAAGCATATTTATGTTGTCCATGGGACTCAAGAACTTCCCAATCCGAAAAGCCGTGGCTTCATGAATAATCCAGCGGCGATCTTGACAAGCAATGGTGTGATTATTGTTGATCCAGGTAGCAGCACAGAAATTGGAAAACAACTGTTGAAAAAAGTACGAGAAGTTTCGGACAAGCCGGTAATAGCTGTGTTTAATACTCACGTACACGGTGATCACTGGCTCGGTAATCACGGAATCCGCGAAATATATCCAAAGGTACCAATCTATGCACATGAACGTATGATCGAGAGGGTTAAAGGTGGGGATGGTGAATATTGGATAGAACTTCTCATCAGCATGACAAAAGGAGCGGTCGCAGGTACAAAGGTAGTCGGTCCCAACATCGGCCTCGT
>CAMYMO010000055.1 GCA_947259425.1 uncultured Ectothiorhodospiraceae bacterium
ATTGCCGTGCAAGAAGTCGCAACCTTTTATTCGATGTATGAACGTAAACCCGTTGGTAAGGTTAAAATCTGCGTTTGTACCAATATTTCCTGTATGTTGTGCGGCTCGGATGATGTCGTCGAACATCTGGAAAACAAGTTAGGTATTAAATTAGGTGAGACAACGGGTGACGGTATGTTTACCTTGAAAGAGGTAGAATGTTTAGGTGCTTGTGTTAACGCGCCCGTTATGCAGATCGGAAACGATTACCATGAACATCTCACTAAAGAAAAAATCGATAAATTAATCGAGAGTATGGATAAGTTATGAGCGAGCAGGTTTGTTTCCGCACATTGCAGTTTGATAAGCCCTGGACCTTAGAGAATTATCGCAAGGTTGGAGGTTATTCTGTGTGGGAAAAAATCCTCAAAGAAAAAACGCCACCTGAGGAGATTATTGAACAGCTAAAAACCTCAGCCTTACGTGGGCGTGGTGGTGCGGGTTTTCCAACAGGATTGAAGTGGAGTTTTATGCCACGCCAGGCACCGGGTCAAAAATATATTGTTTGTAACTCGGACGAAGGTGAACCGGGTACCTGTAAGGATCGCGATATCTTGCGTTATAACCCT
Organism: uncultured Ectothiorhodospiraceae bacterium; assembly: GCA_947259425.1. Lineage (GTDB taxonomy): Bacteria > Pseudomonadota > Gammaproteobacteria > UBA6429 > Thiohalophilaceae > SZUA-24. Next base: position 609 of record CAMYMO010000055.1, read on the forward strand.
CACCAGTTAATAGAAGGGATGGCGATTGCGGGTTATGTGATTGGTGCGACTGCAGGCTATAACTATATTCGAGGCGAATTTTGGGAACCTTATGAGCGTTGTGATGCGGCGATTGAAGAAGCGCGTGCCGCTGGTTTATTAGGTAATAATATTCAAGGTTCTGGTATCGACTTTGATATGTATAACCATTTAGGGGCGGGTGCTTATATCTGTGGTGAAGAAACGGCTTTGCTTGAATCGCTGGAAGGTAAAAAAGGTCAACCACGTTTTAAACCACCGTTCCCCGCAGGCTTTGGTTTATATGGTAAACCCACCACGATTAACAACACCGAAAGTCTTGCATCAGTCCCCGTCATTCTAGAGAAGGGTGGTCAATGGTTCTTGGAGCAAGGTAAACCCAACAATGGCGGTACCAAAATCTTTTGTGTGTCTGGGCATGTAAACAAACCGGGAAACTTTGAAGTTCCAATGGGAACGCCTTTTAAAGATTTACTTGAGATGGCCGGTGGTATTCGTGATGGACATAAATTCAAAGCGGTTATACCCGGTGGTTCATCTGTTCCTGTCTTGCCTGCTGAGATCGCGATGGAAATGGATATGGATTATGACTCCATCGCCAAGGCCGGCAGTATGTTAGGTGCGGGTTCAGTAATTGTGATGGATGACTCGACCTGTATGGTTCGGGCACTGGCTCGCTTGTCTCATTTTTATTACGAAGAGTCGTGTGGTCAATGCACACCCTGCCGTGAAGGCACCGGTTGGCTGGCACGTGTGGTACACAGAATTGAACATGGTCAAGGTCGAGCCGAAGATCTGGATTTACTTAATGACGTCGCGAATCGAATTGGTGGTCGTACTATTTGTGCACTGGGCGATGCAGCAGCGATGCCAGTACAAAGTTTTTTAAAGCATTACCGTCATGAGTTTGAGTACCACATCGAACACGGTAAATGCATGGTGTAAATATTGGTGTAATTATTTATGAGTGATGAGTTAAACATAGAGATTAATGGTGTGGCCATGCAAGTGGCACCGGGCACCATGGTGATTGAAGCTGCAGATGATGCCGGCATCACCATTCCTCGTTTTTGTTATCACAAAAAACTTTCTGTCGCAGCGAATTGTCGTATGTGTCTAGTTGAGGTTGAAAAGGCTCCCAAACCGTTGCCGGCCTGTGCGACACCGGTAACCGATGGCATGAAAATTTTCACCAAATCACCCTTAGCGCTTGAAGCACAAAAAAGCGTAATGGAATTTTTATTGATTAACCATCCCCTCGATTGCCCAATCTGCGATCAAGGTGGTGAGTGCGACCTGCAAGATGTTGCCATGGGGTATGGACAGGATGTATCTCGCTATGGTGAGAAAAAACGTGTTGTAAAAGACAAATACCTTGGCTCATTGATTTCAACTGACATGACACGTTGTATTCATTGCACTCGCTGTGTTCGTTTTGGCCAGGAAGTCGCAGGCATCATGGAAATGGGTATGCCGGGCCGTGGTGAACATTCTGAAATTAGTACTTATATGGAACGTGCTGTCGGCTCTGAAATGTCGGGTAATGTCATCGATTTGTGTCCGGTTGGTGCATTAACTTCGAAACCCTATCGTTATTCTGGCCGGCCTTGGGAAAATACGATTCATGACAGTATTGCACCTCATGATTGTGTCGGTTCGAACATTCATGTTGAGACTCGTCGTAACAAGGTTATGCGTGTATTGCCAAAAGAGAATGATGCAATCAACGAATTATGGTTATCGGATCGAGATCGGTTTAGCTATACAAGTTTAAGCAGTAGTGACCGATTAACTCAGCCAATGATCAAGCAAGGTAATGAATGGAAAACAACGGATTGGCAGAATGCGTTGAATTATGTTGTCGAAGGTCTTAATCGTGTAAAAGACACGAATAGTGCCGATCACATTGGCGCCCTGGCTTCTCCCAGCAGTACGACAGAAGAGCTTTACTTATTACAAAAAGTGTTGCGTGGAATAGGCAGTAATAATATCGACCATCGTTTGCACCAGATCGATTTTAAGAACCAGGATATGATGCCAGCTTTCCCATACTTAGATTTACCCATTGCTGAGATTGATCAACTTGACGCGGGTTTATTGATAGGTTCATTTACGCGTAAAGACCAACCCATCATTGCCCACCGCTTACGCAAGGCTTCAATGCATGGGGCACGCATTAGTGCTGTGAATAGTATCGATTACGATTTTAATTTTGATTTGGCACAATCTATCGTTTCTCGTCCTGATGATGTAACAACCCAACTTGCCGGTATCGTTAAAGCATTGGCAGAGCTCTCAGCTAAGGCGATACCCGAGGCACTTGCTAGTAGTGTTGCCTCAGTTGAGGTTAACGATACACAACGTGCGATTGCTGAAGATTTAAATTCTTCTAATAAAGCCTGTGTGTTTATTGGCCTGCAGGCGATGGCCTATGCCGATGCTTCGGCGGTTCAAAGTTTAGCAAATGCTATTGCTGAATTGTCCGGTAGTCATTTAGGTTATTTAACCGCAGGAGCTAACAGTGCCGGAGCGTGGTTAGCCGGTGCTATTCCTCATCGTGGACCCGGTTCAAGCAAACTATCAGATTCATCAGGTAAAGATGCCCTGCAAATGATTACTGATGACATGAAGGCCTTTGTATTATTAAATGTTGAACCTGAGTACGATTGTGCAAATCCCAATGAAGCACTCAGTGCGATGAACAGTGCTGATTTTGTCGTATGTATGTCACCGTTTGCGACCGATACCATGCGTGAATATGCGGATGTGCTGTTACCTATCGCGCCCTACACTGAGACATCCGGAACGTTTGTTAATGTTGAAGGCAAGTGGCAAAGTTTTCAGGCAAGTATTAAACCGCAAGGCGAAACCCGGCCAGCCTGGAAGGTGCTTAGAGTCATCGGTAATTTCTTAAAACTGGATGATTTTGATTATTTGAGCTCAGAAGATGTACGTGACGAATTGGATTCGTTGACCTCGTCTATACAAATTGACGCTCATAGAGTGATAACGCCGATCAAAATTAATCCCGCGAATCATGAATTAACTCGAATCGGCCATTTACCCCTTTATGCGATTGATTCATTGGTCCGTCGTGCAGCGCCACTGCAAGAGACCGACGATGCGTTGGGGGCGATGATCGCCGTGAATAAAAATACGGCATTAAAACTGGGGCTTGATAGCAGTCATATGGCCGTCGTAATGCAAAGCAATAATCGTGTGAACTTACCTATATATATAGAAGACGCCGTACCTGATGATTGCGCCTTTATCCCAACGGGTGTAGCCGGCAGTGTTGAACTTGGAATCAGCTATGGTCCCATCGAAGTGGATGCGGGGTAGGGTATGGACTGGTTAATTGATCAAATTCAATATTGGTACATGTGGGCGATGCCACTTTCCGGTGTGATTACGATTACCATACCGTTATTTTTAGCCGTTGCTTACACCACCTGGTTAGAACGTCGTGTCATTGGTGCAATGCAGGTTCGGATTGGGCCTTATAAAGTTGGTTGGCAGGGATTATTACAGCCAATTGCTGATGCGGCCAAGCTCGCCTTTAAAGAGATCATTATTCCCGCTGGCGCAAACAAGATCTTATTTGTCATCGCGCCGGTCATTACCCTGGTTTCAGCTGTCGCCGCCTGGGCAGTTATCCCTTTTAACGCTGAATTGGTGTTATCGGATATCAATGCAGGCTTGCTTTATGTCCTCGCAGTGACATCAGTGGGTGTCTATGGTGTGATCATCGCTGGCTGGGCTTCAAATTCTAAATACGCTTTACTAGGTGCAATGCGTTCTGCAGCACAGATCGTGGCTTATGAAATTGCCATGGGCTTTGCCTTGGTTGGGGTGTTAATGGCCGCACAAAGTATGAGCCTGGGCGGGATTGTTACCGCGCAACAAGGTGAGTACGGTTTTATTAACTGGTATTGGCTACCGTTATTACCGTTGTTCCTGATTTATTTTATTTCCGGTGTGGCAGAGACCAACCGTGCTCCGTTTGATGTCGCCGAAGGTGAGTCTGAGATCGTGGCTGGTTTCCATGTTGAATACTCAGGCATGGCCTTTGCGGTATTCTTCCTGGCTGAATATGCAAACATGTTATTGATTGCTGCGCTGGCATCAATCATGTTCATGGGCGGTTGGTTATCACCGGTAACGGGTTTGCTTCCCGAGTCATGGTTTGCGATTCCCGTGTTGGGCTATGTTTTATCTGATGGCATGCATTGGTTCTTTGCCAAAATATTTGTCTTTATTTT
>CAMYMO010000056.1 GCA_947259425.1 uncultured Ectothiorhodospiraceae bacterium
TCAGTTAACCTCGCGCGAGATAGAAGTGCTTGAATGGGCAGCAAAAGGAAAGACCGCATGGGAGATTGCGATGATATTGTCGATCTCTGAACGGACTGTAAAATTTCATCTTACCAATACATACCAAAAGCTTAATGTTGTCAACCGGCAGCAGGCGATTACTAAGGCTTTGCATGCAGGTATTTTTCCAGACTAATTATAAGCGTCAACAGCATTAACCGACTTTCAGGTTGGCCGGGTGTCGCTTATGGTAATCTTCAATATGCATGTTGATAAGACTATGTGCATCGTAGCGATCTTTACTTGCCGTACTCGGCGTCGCCTTGGTCCCTTCGAGCGATATAAGATGAATCGATTTGATGCCAATAAATCTTAATATATTTTGCAGATAAATATAAAAATAATTGTGTAAGTCATTCGTTTTCTTTTCAGGATCAAGACCGCAGGCAGTAATAATATAAGCTTGTTTATCATCGACCAATCCCTGGGGTTCATTGTCCCGATTAAGGGCAAAGGTTCGGCCCAGTCGCACGACATGGTCAATATAGGCCTTTAAGGAGGATGGGACATTAAAATTATACATGGGACTGCTCAGTAAAAGGATATCAGCCGCAATCAGTTCATTAATGAGATGGTCGGATAGTGCGGTTTCCTGTTTCATTTTCTGATTATGAAAGTCAGGGTTGGTATTAAATCCGATAATGGTATCCTCAGTTAAGTGCGGGATAGTATCTTTTGCCAGGTCTCGCACGACAAAACAATCGACCGGGTTTGTTTGCAGCCAGTTTTGCTCAAAATAATCAGCAAGTTCTCTCGTATAAGCGCCATGCACTCTTGGGCTGGCATCGATCCGTAGTATCGTATTCATTTTTTAACGACTCCATTGTTAAAACATTACATTTACTATAAAAATTTAAACTGATCGCAACGACCAGTATTGCCTGATTGGCCGTCCGATTCGTCCTTAAATCGAACCCACGACAGTATACGGTTGCTAAACTACAAGGAACTTGCAGGATGTTGTAATTTTGCTTTTCTAAATGGAAAACTTTATCTCATAAATGAAAAAGCGACTTGTGCAGAATAAATTGATACTAAGGAGGGATTACATGCCGGTATCCACGACGATACGGTCAATATTTTCAATACAATAGTCGATAAATAAGCTAACCAGACGCGAAGTATTACGTTTACTTGGATAAATAAAAGACAAGCTTGTTGGTGCGAACTTCCAATCGGACATGATCTCAACCAGTTTGCCTTGCTGTATCGCCTTAGAACAAACCATTGCTGGGATCTCGGCAATACCCTGATTATTTTCAACGACATATTGTAGGCCAGATAATTCATTAATCGTTAATGCGCTTTCAATTGCGATTCTGACTTCGTTATCGTGTTTATGTAATTCCCATACCACCTTTTCCTGCCAACCACTAAAGGTAATGATTCGATGTTCATGCAATTGTTCAGGATGTTCCGGCACGCCATGCTGGGCAATATAGTCTGGTGAGGCGACCAGGATATGTCGATACGTTAACAGTCGGCGTGCAATCAAACTACTGTCATTAAGTTGGCCAACGCGCATTGCGATATCAACATTGTCTTCGATTAAATCCACGTAGCGATCGGTTACGAGTACTTTAAATATTGATTTTGGATAAACCGTCTGGAAGTGGGTAACCAGGGGCGCGACCAAAACATCGGCTAAGTTGGGTGGAATTGATAAACGTAATGTACCGGATACTTCGGTCTGTTTATCGTTAATGGCCAGTTCACCGGCCTCGATCTCTTCAAGACCCCGCCGGCAGTATTGGTAATATTCTTCACCGAGTTCAGTGACACGAAAATGCCGCGTTGAACGCTCTAGTAACCTTACTCCTAATGATTTTTCAAGCTCGCTGATCTTGCGACTAACTGTGGAGAGCGGGATACCCAACCGCTTGGCGGCTTCGGAAAAGCTCCTGAACTCGGCAACACGTACAAATAAGGCCGCAGCATTTAGATCCATCATTGTGTTTTTTATTCCATAAATGGAAATATCATTCCTAATTTTATCATCTACTCCTAAACATGGAAAGATATTATATTTAAGCCAGGAGAAAATAAAGATGGAGTGAATTATGAATTTAGTAAAAAGTAAACACGGGCTGGTTATGCCAGCGATGCTTGGTACATTGCTGATGACCCAGGCAGCTTATGCAGAGTTAGCACCTGCCGGTAATTATAAGGTTGATCCGGACCACACCACGGTATTGTTTAGTGTCAGTCATTTTGGCTTTAGTGAACTAACGGGTCGCTTTAATAAGGTTGAAGGTGAATTTGTATTTAATCCTAAGGCGCAATCCAAGGTCAATGTTACGATTAAAACGGACAGTGTCGATACGAATCATAGCCAACGCGACAAACATTTACGCAGTCCGGACTTCCTCAATGTAAAGCAGTTCCCTGTTATGCAGTTTAAATCGAGCAAAGTGGTATTTGATAATAAGGGTCAACCAACCCAAATTATTGGCCAGCTGTCGTTACATGGTAAAACCAAACCCGTCACATTGGATGTTAAACCGGTTGGTGCGGGTAAAGATCCATGGGGAAGCTATCGTGCCGGTTATAATGCAAAGACCCGAATCAAACGCAGTGATTATGGTATTGATTTTATGAAGGATGGAATCGGTGACACCATTGACATTTCTTTGAACATTGAGGCATTAAAGCAGTAATTTAAAGATGGACGTTCTGGTCGTATCACAAAGTGTGATAGCGCCGCTCGTGTTAGCTTCGGTTATGGGTCTTTTAAATTTAGGCAAAGAACGTTACCAAACCCTTGGTTTTTTGCTGATCTGGCTGGGACTCTATATATGGGTAAAAGGGGTACCCGATTTTTTACCGACCGAGGCAATCGATTGGTTACCCTACCTGCTTATTATCCAGTTGTTATGGAGTTTTATCGAATCCTGGAAATGGCGCACGGTATTAAGCGTGTTCACGACTGGGATCGGTTTTATCCTCTTCGCCTGGCCAGTATTAAAATACCAAGCGGATATCGTAACTTATATAGCGATTGGGTTAAGCCTTTTATCGATCATAGCTTTATTGTTGTTGAAAGAAGTTCGTTCGCCATCACAGCCCGTAGTGGTTCTGGCGATCAGTAGCGGTTTTGTTGCCGTAGGCTCATTGCTTGGTGGCAGTATCCTGATAGCACAATTGGCCTCGGTGCTTGCTTTTGTGTTAACTGGATTTTCCATTCAGGATTTTCGAAAAAGAAATAAGATAGAAAAAGAGGAACGACAGTATCGGTTTTTAAATCTGGCAGTGATGGTTTATTACAGTTTATTGTTAATCGGTCATCTTTACTCGGAACCCCCGGTGTTAATGACGATGATGTTAATTTTATCGCCGATAATTGGGTTTGCATTAAAAGGTAAGATAGGTTGGACCGTTTTTTTTATCACTATAATCGCGGCCATCGCTTCGGTCTATGACAGGGCGATGGTATCAGGTTATTGATGTAGAGTCGTAGTGTAAACAAAGGAGTTGATTATGAATAATATTGATCAAAAAAGTACCCTATTGCAGTGGAAGATGGTGCAACTGTGGATGCTTGCCATACTGGTATTATTATTACTCGTCTTGTCTATTGGTGTTATGGCCAAAGCAGAGGGTAAAAGTACTCGCTCATCGGCATCTGAGTGGTTTAAGGTTGCTGATAATACTTATGTTTTTCGTTATAAGTTTTATTATACGATGTTCGTTAATACAACGAAGGGTGTTATCGCCTTTGACCCATTATCTAATAATGCTGCAGAAGATTATGCCAAAGCAATACGCGAGGCCGTGCCCGAGGCGAAACTGAATTCGATTGTCTATACCCATTGGCATACCGATCACTCGACCGGTGCGAATGTATTACGTCGCGAGTTTGGCAAGGATATTCCCATTCTCGCTCATGCAAATACCCTGGCGCGACTGAAGCGGTTAAAAGATAGTGATGTTCCATTACCGACAAAAGTGGTTAGTAATGATGGAATGACTATCGCAGATAAAAAGAACCCAATAGAACTGAAATATCTTGGCCATGCCCATACCAACAGCATGTTGATTGCATTTTTACCAAAGCAAAAACTGGTGTTTGGTGTTGATTTTGTTAACCATGATTCAATGGGATGGCGTGATCTCCCTGGGGTCGACGTTGATAATTTAATCACAATGCAAAAGAAGCTATTGGAATTGGATTTTGAAACCATTACGTTTGGGCATGGTCGACCAGGCGGCCGTGATGTTGTGAAAAGACAGATTGCCTATTATGAAGCATTAGTAGATGAAACCTCAAAGGCTATCAACAAAGGTATGTCAGAAGACCAGGCAGCCGAAGTGATTACGCTGGAACGCTATAAGGATTGGGCGAATTATGATTATTGGTTTACGCTCAACGTAAGAGGTGTTTACCGTTTTGTGAAAGAAAAATCAGCGAACAAAGGTACATGATGACCTGTTAACCTAATCAAAATATCGGTTGTAGTCTGTACGTTTGTACAGTGGTGGTTTTATAGCGCCAACCGTAAATTTGCCGCTACTTGTAGCGGCTTTTTTTTGTTAATTAAGGAAAGATAATGATCAGTTCATTTAAGGATATCAAACATATCGGAATCATCGGTACAGGTATGATGGGTGCCAGCCTGGGACTAAGCCTTAAAAAAAAGGGGTATACAGGCCAGATTAGTGGATATGACCATAACCAAAAAGAGTTACTGCTCGCTAGGAGTATTGGTGCAGTTGATAAGGGTTATGACACGGTAGATGGGCATCTATCTGATGTGGATTTGCTGATTATTGCTGTTCCTGTAGGTGGATTTGAGCAAGTCTTATCACTTATCAATATA
>CAMYMO010000057.1 GCA_947259425.1 uncultured Ectothiorhodospiraceae bacterium
ATAACTTATTGAAATGTAATGTGAAAATTGGTCGGGGCGAGAGGATTTGAACCTCCGACCCCTTCGTCCCGAACGAAGTGCGCTACCAGGCTGCGCTACGCCCCGATAAGTTCAACTCATTGTATATAGTATATCGGGTTAATTTCCGTGTTGCCATTCGGAACAATGTGAAAGCTGCATAAAGCTATAAAGAAGAATAAACCATATAAAAAATAAGCTATAAGCTCAGGTGCTAGAGAATCATGTTTATTGGCTTTTGGTCACGAAATGCGAATTTGGTGATGGGGGTACTACATTATAAAAAAAGACCTCCTATAATCAATAAGATGCGTGAACGATATGCTTATTCGAGTGTCTTGTAATACGTTAGAATTAAATAGAATAATAAATATGGATAAACCTCTACTTAATCAATTAAACACAACGATTGACGCGGCGAATAAAATCATATTCGGTAAAGAAACCGCGATTCAATTAGCCATGACCTGTTTGCTCGCTCGCGGTCATTTGATCATCGAAGATTTACCTGGGGTGGGTAAGACGACCCTGGCCCATGTGATTGCGCAGTTGCTGGGACTAAAATTTAATCGAATCCAATTTACCAGTGATATGTTGCCCGCGGATGTATTGGGTATCTCGGTTTATGAACAAAACAGTAGCCATTTCACGTTTCATCCGGGCCCGATTTTTACCAACATCGTACTGGCCGATGAGATTAACCGTGCTACTCCTAAAGCACAAAGTGCGTTGCTGGAAGCGATGGAAGAACGACAGATTAGCATCGAAGGCGAAACGCGTATCTTACCCGATCCCTTTTTTGTCATCGCGACCCAAAATCCGATTGAACATATTGGCACGTATCCATTACCCGAATCGCAACTGGATCGTTTCTTGATGTCGATCTCATTAGGTTACCCCGACATTGAGGCCGAACGCTTATTGCTGACCGCGACCGATCGTCGTGATGAGCTGCAGAATCTTAATGCGACGATCGATGTCAAATCTTTGCTGGCGTTACAAAAGTTAGTTACCCAGGTCACCGCGTCTGAAGCGCTGATTGACTATGTTCAGGCGATTCTGCAGTTTTCACGTCATTCACAGAATTTCGTTTGTGGTTTATCACCGCGGGCGGGGCTGGCGTTATTACATGCCAGTAAGGCATGGGCCTTAATCGAAAACCGTGACTATGTTATCCCGGAAGATGTGCAGGCGGTGTTACCAGCGGTGACCAATCATCGTTTAATCAATGTTGAACAAGACTCTACACAGTTTCCCCAGGATAAACTGTTAGCGGTACCAATCCCTTAAGTTGTAGATCAGACTTTTTAAAAAAAATGGCCAATACTTCCGTCAACTCTCGATCTGACTTTAAACGGTTTTTTGTTGGCGAAGGTCCGCAGTCAGCACCCTATTTATTAAATTATCGACGGGTCTATATTTTGCCAACCAAACAAGGGCTGGTGTTCTCGATTTTATTATTTGCGATGTTGATTGGTTCGATTAATTATAATAATAACCTCGGATATATTCTGACGTTCTTATTGGCCAGCGTTACGATTGTGAGTATTTTTCTCACCTATCATAATCTACTGTTTCTTAATATCGGTCCTGCGGTATTAAAACCCGTCTTTGCGGGAAAATTCTCGGTTATCCCGGTACAGGTTATCAACCACCAATACACGTCTCGCTATGCGGTGGAATATTTTTGGCCTAAAAAGAAACATCATGTTTGCGATATTGCGGCGGATGCGACGATACAATTTAATCTGGAGAAAACTTTTTCTAACCGCGGCTGGCAACCCGTGCCCAGGTTTGTGATCGAAACGACGTTCCCGCTGGGTTTATTTCGCGCCTGGGCACATGTTGAGTTAAAACAATCCATTTTGGTTTATCCTGAGCCTTCCGCTGATACCCAGCTACCACAAGTATCGTTCGGTGATAAGGAAGGACAAAATCAACAGGCCAAAGGGAATGATGATTTTGATGGCTTGAAAAAATATCAAGCCGGGGATTCTTTATATCGTATTCATTGGAAGTCAGCAGCAAGATATCAAACGCTGCAAACCAAACATTATGTTGGCAATGCTTCTGATGAAATGTGGATTAACTGGCATGATTCCCAGCATGCTGATCTCGAAAAACGCCTGTCTCAATTAACCAGATGGGTAATGCTAGCGTCTGCCAGCGGTATGTCATATGGGTTTAGGATACCGGGGATTGAATATAAACGCGCAAGTGGTTTACAGCATCGAAACAACTGCCTTCAGGCCCTGGCACTTTACGGCACAGCCGATGTTTAAAAAGAAAAAACCGGTACAACCCGCCATTTTTCATTTCAGTAAGAGTGGTATGTTATTTCTGCTTGCCGGACTGATTATCATCTTATTATCGCATCTCCATTATCTTCCTATCTGGGCAAGCTTGAGTTGTTTTGTTTTGGTGATGTGGCGTGGTTTACATGACGTTCAGCGGTTTCCGATGCCGAACAAATTTGTCCTGTTCGTGATTTTTGCCCTGATCGTGATTGGCGTGCTATCGACTTACTCGACGATATTAGGTCGCCAGGCGGGCTCGACTTTACTTATTTTATTATTGTGCCTGAAATTATTTGAGATCAAATCCTTGCGCGATATCTCGGTCATGGTGCAATTGGCTTTGTTCGCCATTGTAGTTTCATTTTTATTTAGTAAATCCATTTTTGTTGCGCTATCGATGCTGCTTGCAGTCATTTTCCTGATAGCGTCTTTAATCAGTTTTCAACATGCCAAATCGGGTGTTAAATTAAGTGAGCGTGCACAGCAACAGCATGTTCTTTTGGCGTCTAAAATGGTGTTATATGCCGTCCCGTTGACTGTCCTGGTGTTTTTTATCTTTCCGCGTATTAGCTCACCATTGTGGGGTTTACCGGAGGATGCCTTTCAAGCGAAAACCGGTCTTTCCGATCAGATGTCACCCGGTAAGATAAGTCAATTAAGCGAATCTCAGGCGGTGGTTTTTCGGGTTAAGTTTAATCAAAATCCACCGCCTAAGAATCTCGCCTACTGGCGAGGTCCGGTCTTTTGGGCATTCGATGGCGAGACCTGGTCGGCGCCAGATTCAAATCGCGGTGCAGTGAAACCGATGGAACTACAAAATCGTTCCGGCCGAATTGATTATACCGTTACCCTTGAACCGCATAATGAATTTTGGTTGTTTGCCTTGGATCAGCCAGTTAAAATCCCGGAATTCGCTGAATTTTCGCATGACCGGTATCTTGTCTCGCGTAATCGAATTAACCATTTAACCCGTTATCAACTTACTTCTTATCTCAACTATGTCTTGCCATGGGATGAATGGGAAAATCCTGGACGGTTCCTGCATGTTCCATCTGCGACTGCACCAGAAGCTCGGAAGTTTATAGACGATATGCTCGAGCGATATCCGAATCAACCCGATCTGGTGAATGCGATCCTGGCGCATTTTAGAACTCAGGATTTTTATTACTCTCGTCAGCCACCATTATTACTAAACGATCCGATCGATGAGTTTCTTTTTGAGACAAAACGAGGTTATTGTGAGCATTATTCATCAACCTTTACCATCTTGATGCGATTAGCCGGTATCCCGGCAAGAGTGGTAACAGGATATCAAGGTGGTGAAATGAATCCGCTGAGTAATTATATGATTGTTCGTCAGTCAGATGCTCATGCCTGGTCTGAGATCTATCTTGAAAATAAAGGCTGGTTACGCATCGATCCAACTTCTGTTATTCCGGCAGAAAATATCGAAAATATAAATGACATAGTGCGTTTGCGTAGTGGGCTTGCAGATGTGATGGACTTTAATCAGCAAGGTTGGTTTAGTGCTTCTGCGAAACAATTACGATTTGTCTGGGACCTGGCAAATAATAACTGGAATCAATGGGTGATCGGTTATACGGATAAAAAACAAAAATCATTCTTCAGTGCATTAGGTCTGGCCGAAATTACCTGGGTCGGGCTTGGTTATCTGCTCGCATTTACCTTGATCACCTTTATCATTGTTATTGCGGTCAAGATGTATCGTGCACAACATATCAAAAAAAGTACCGTCGAGAAAATTTATCACCGTTTTCTGAATAAATTAAAGGCCGTACAGATCGAGAAATCACCTTCGGAAGGGGCGTTGAGTTTTTCACAACGGGTTGCTGAAAAATTTCCTGAACAAGAAGCCAGGCTAATAAGCATTGCGAATACGTATAATCAGCTTCGCTATCATCATGCAAACTCGAAAACGATCAATGCCTTACGTAAGGCTATCAATGAGTTGATTCTTAGCAGGACAAAACGGGCTTAATGATCAATTAAGATGACTCGTCATTCGTGTTGCTAGCAAGCCAGCTCTTAAAGTCAAGCGGAAGTGGGGTGGTTTTAGTACCTTGAAGTGAAGCGTGTTTTTGTATGTTTTCCAATCGGGATTCAGTCTCAGGATGAGTACTGAGAAGTTCGGGGGTTAGATCTGAGCCTTCGAGCTCTTTAAAAATTAAAAAAAGTTCACCGGCTCCGGCGAGATGACCGTATAGTGATTTGACTGACTGGATTGCGGTTTCGTCAGCCTCTGTTTCGTGGTCGCGACTAAAACTAAAACTCGTTAGCGAACTTGTGGTCCCAATCGCTTGCGCGGTTATATTATCGCCTAAACTGCCACTGATTAATGAAGCAACCAGGCCGATCACCACACCACTACCAAGATTGCGAATGGGATGAAGATGTTTTACATGTGCGATCTCGTGAGCCATGACCATGGTTAGCGCATTCTCGTTGGGCATTTTTTCGAGTAAACCCCGGAACAAAACAACATGACCGCCGAGGGTGGCATAGGCATTCACCACATTTTCCTCA